>JBEVTH010000112.1:0-7864 GCA_041156085.1 Candidatus Nitrososphaera maunauluensis | reverse complement strand
AACAGCATTTGTTGCCTCAGTGAGCATCATCAATGATAGATGAGTATGTGAGCACATAGGGATAACTTAAAATCTAGTGCGAATATCTGAAGCTTTTATTAATGCCAGGGCGTGACCATAAAACCACCAACAATCATATTGCCATAGTCACAAGTGCTCTACCCTATGCTAACGGTGAAATCCACCTCGGTCACATTGCTTCCACTTATCTGCCTGCGGATATTTTTACAAGATATTTTAGACTACTTGGAAGGGAGATTTGTCATGTCTGTGCAACAGATGATTTTGGAACTCCAGTATTAATTAAAGCAGAGAAAGAAAATAAAACCCCTGCAGATTATGTTGATATATGGAATAAACGTGATTATGAGGATTTTAAATCCTTTGGAATATCTTTTGATTTTTTCTACAAGACAAGCTCAAAGGAAAATGTTGAGTTTGTCCAGTATGTTTTCAGGAAGCTTTATGAAAATGGTCATATTTACGAACAGAGTGTAATACAGTTTTATTGTCAGTTTGATGACAAATTTTTGCCTGATAGATATGTTATAGGAAAATGCCCTAACTGTGGAGCAGAAAATCAGTATTCTGATTTATGCGAAAAATGTGGTCAAGTCCCCGATCAGATATTACAACCAAAGTGTTCCATTTGCTGTAGGCCTCCAATTAAGAGAAGTAGCAAACATTATTTCTTTAAGCTTTCCAACTTCTCCAAACAGCTAAAGGAATGGTTGAATAGTAACACACATCTTCAGCATGACATACGAAACTATGTATTAAATTGGATTAACGAAGGCTTACAGGATTGGGATATAACAAGGGACTTATCATGGGGCGTTCCAATCCCAATGCCTGACGCAAAGGGTAAAGTATTGTATGGATGGTTTGATAACCATCTCTGCTACATCTCTACTTTAATCACATATATGCAGAAACAGCCGTCACGATCAGGCATAGATGGTAAAAAATATTGGAACCAGTCTGAAATATATCATTTTATAGGTAAAGACATCGTTTACCATCATTACTTATTTCTACCAGCTGTGCGTATGGGTATAGAGAAAGAGTACAAATTACCCGATTATATTCCAACAAGAGGTCACCTTATGCTTCATAATCAAAAGATCTCAAAGAGTCGAAATTGGTATATCAGCCTACGTGACTTTATAGCGGCCTTCAATCCTGATTACTTGAGATTTTATATTGCTTCAGTTGCTCCATATTCACAGACTGATATCAACTTTGACTGGGATGCCTTCTCTGATAAAATAAATAATGAACTTATTGCAAATATCGGCAATTTCATAAATCGAACACTCTTTTTTGTGCAAAAAACATTTGCAGGGAGAGTTCCTGAGCCATCATTGGAATATGACCCAGAAGATAGAGGAGGTATTTCAGAAATAGAAAGAATAGCAGAAGAGGTGGGTTTTTTATTGTCTGAAAATGAATTAGACAAAGCATTAAAAAGGGTCTTGAAATTTGCAACCTACTTTAATCAATACTTTCAGAAAAAACAGCCTTGGAACAATAAGACAACAGCTAATACTACACTGTTTATCGCTGTAAACGCAGTGAGATCTTTAGCAATCATGCTTGAGCCCTTTATCCCGCTCTCATCTGAGAGAATTTGGTCTCAATTAGGAATGGATAGCGGTGATGGTAACGCCAACAACTCCATACATAAGCAGCAATGGAAATCCGCCTCGCAAATTAAAATACCTTCAGGCCACATCCTGGGAAATATAGAGCCTATTTTTCGGAAAATTGAGTCAAAGGAAATTGAAATACAGAAAGCAAAATTGAGCAAGTAAAAATAAATGAAAAAGCAAAAAACAATAACCCGCGGCCTAATGATAGGTCGTTTTCAACCATTTCATAATGGGCATCTTCATCTTTCAAAACAAATCCTTCAAGAATGTAACGAGTTAATAATTGCGATTGGAAGTGCTCAGTTCAATTATATCTATAAGGATCCATTTACGGCTGGCGAAAGAGTACTGATGATACACGCAGCACTAATAGAATCAGGAATTGACCTTGCAAAATGCTATATCATACCGGTCATAAACGACGAAAACAATGCAAGATGGTTTGGACATTTAAGATCTATGGTTCCTCATTTTGACATCATATATTCTGGTAACGAATTTGTTAAGAGTCTGGTATTACAAGAGTCAATTGGAGTCAAAAAACCGGAATTCTCAAAAAAGAATGAATTCAACGGAACAAACATTCGTAAACAATTGGCAGGAGCCACTAATACCAAAAGAACTAAAGCATTGCAGAATTGGAAAACATTAGTTCCAAAGGCTGTTTCTAGGTTAATCGAAGAGGTAGACGGAGTCAATAGGGTTAGAATACTCTTAACATCCGAAAGCAATCCGCAACAGTGGTAATAATTTGGTAAAGGGGTTGAGAGCCTGTCCAATTTGTCCTATTTGCGGCTCAAAGAAGTTCAAGGTCGCCAAGAATACTACTGAAAGTGTAATAGTACAATGCCTAAACTGTGCCAACAAAATCTTTATCTAGGAAAAAGAGAAGAAACATTATTGTCCTTTTTTGGGTTCTGCGAACTAGCAGATAGAACGACGTAATAGCGCATATATATACCACGTTCTAATGTAGTCTTCATGTCGGCCAAAAGATGGCTTGATAATCAAGTAAACTTAGATATCATAAAGGATCAGACGATCGCAGTAATAGGTTATGGCATTCAAGGTCGTGCCCAAGCTTGTAACATGAAAGATTCAGGTATGAAAGTTATTGTTGGTTTAAGAAAAAATGGAAATACATGGAATATAGCGGAAGATGACGGTCATGATGTAATGGGGGTATCCAAAGCTGCTGATATTGCGGATATCATTCATATCTTAATTCCCGATATGGAACAAGCAGAAACATACAGTAGCGAAATTGCTCCGTACGTGACTAAAGGTAAAGCATTATGCTTTTCACATGGCGCTGCCATTCACTGGAGATGGATTGTTCCCCCAAATAATGCTGATGTTTTAATGGTAGCTCCAAAGGGACCGGGGCAGAGAGTCCGTGAACTATATCAAGACGGCTTTGGCACACCGTCACTAGTTGCCGTGTATCAGGATTATACAGGAAAGGCATGGGACCGAGTATTAGGTATAGCCAAAGGCATCGGTAGCACAAGGCCTGGAGTAATTCAAACTAGCTTTAAAGAAGAGGTCGAAACGGACTGGTTTGGTGAACAAGTTGATTTATGTGGCGGTACCCATGCGTTGGTAAGGAATGCATTTGAGACTTTAATTGAAGCAGGATACCAACCTGAAGTAGCATATTATGAATGCCTTCATGAATTAAAACTAATCACAGATTTAATCCACAAATATGGCATCACTGGCATGTACAATCGAGTCAGCGAAACAGCAAGGTACGGGGGCCTTACCAGGGGGCCATATATAGTTGATAAAGATTCAAAGAAAAAGATGAAAGATGTTTTAAGAGAAATTCAATCAGGTGAATTTGCAGAAGAGTGGGTTAGTATTTATAAAAAGGAAGGAAAAAATTCATTCGGTAGATATATGAAAGAGCTGGAAAATCACGAAATTGAAAAAGTTGGAAAAGAGATGCGAAAAATGATGTGGCCAAAAGAGTCCATTTAGTCATATTATTATTGTATTGAGCAGTGCAGATGCTGTTCTAAACTTAGCCGATTGTAAATAATAACGTTGCCGAGTTGAAGGTGTCTCTCTAATCAAAAACTATCCAAATTCTTTCTATTTCAACTTTTTAACATTTTCTGAAATATGATTAATTATAGCAGATAGTGGTGTTCCTGGGCCGAAATTTCCTGTAATTCCTTCTTTTTCCAAGATTTTTTTATCGCTTTCAGGAATTATACCTCCGCCCACAAGTAAAATATCATTAGCTCCACTTTCTTTTAAAACTCGTGCAACCTTTGGGAACAATACTAAGTGAGCACCATTTAACAAACTCATAGCAACCGCATCAACATCTTCATCTAACGCTATCTTAGCAACTTGCTCCGGGGTACAAAACAATCCGGAATAGATAACTTCCATACCTGCATCTCTTAGTGCCCTACATATTACAAGAGCGCCTCTGTCATGACCATCCAAACCAAGCTTTGAGACAAGAACCCTAATTCTTTTTTGTTGGTGTTGTTGTTGCTGCTGATTATGCTGCTCTTGTACCGACAATTACCAATAATTTACACCTCAGGTTTAAATTCTTTATTCTATGTAAACCGCGTCAACAGACGTTTTATTGGATAACAAATACAATAAGATGTTTGTAGGAACTTGGTGTTTCAATAACTTTAAGATAGGACCAGTATTGACAAGTTATTACCAGGATATGTTGTCCATAGTCAAAGGCCTATTAGGAGGAGAAAGACGCTCGTTGGCAAAAGCCATTTCTATAATTGACAACGATGAGCCTGATTCAGCCGCTATAATACGCGCGATATTTAATAAAACTGGTAATGCCAGAACGGTAGGATTTACAGGTTCAGGAGGAGCTGGTAAGAGCTCACTTATAGGAAAATTGATTCCCAATTTCCAGGCTTTGGGGTACAGGGTTGCTGTTCTTGCTGTGGATCCAACCAGTCCAATTACCGGCGGGGCAATTTTGGGCGATAGAGTCAGGATGCAAAATGCTGTTGATGATGACAAGGTGTTTATGAGAAGTATAGCATCAAGAGGTGCACTGGGAGGGATTTCAAAGTCTCTGAGAAATGTAATCAGGATATTGGATGCGGCAGGATATGATCTTATCTTAGTTGAAAGTGTAGGAGCTGGTCAGCTTGAAGTAGAGATTTCAAAGGTAGTCAATTTAACTGCAGTAGTATTTACTCCGAATACAGGAGATAATATTCAAGCAATCAAAGCTGGTTTGACCGAAATTGGAGATCTGTATATTGTCAACAAAGGAGATCTGGAGGGAGCAACAACACTCTTTAATTCTATTTTAGATTTAATAGGTAATACTGAAAGAAAGCCTGCTGTTTTAAGAGTATCAGCAAAAACAGGCAAAGGTACTAAAGAGTTAGCGGTGACCATCGATGAGCTACTAAAGATAAGCAGTAGTAATTATAAAATGAAGGAAAGGAAAATGCTTGAATTAGAGTTAAGAGAAATGGTCTTAAATATGATTGACCAAAGAGCTATAGCCATGCTCAATAGTAACGATAAATATTTTCTTTTTATTGAGGAACTAGCAAGTAAAAAAATGGATCCTTATCAAGCTGCAGAACAATTAGCTGCAGTAATATTGAGTTGAAGGAGAGATAGAGAGTATGCCATCAGAAATGACTAAAACGGATTCCAAATTACCAGTTAAAAAATCTTACAGAAGGAAAGACCTGTCGAAATTTGATATTAGTGAAGAAGAGCCCGGCAAATTCCCGTATACACGAGGTCTATATCAAAACATGTACCGCGAGCGTTTATGGACTATGCGGCAATACAGTGGATTTGGAAGTGCCGAAGAAACTAACAAAAGATTCAAATTTTTACTCGACCATGGACAAACAGGGTTATCTTTGGCCTTTGACTTGCCTACCCAGACTGGACGAGATTCAGATGACCTTCAATCTCAGGGCGAGGTCGGAAGAACAGGAGTAGCGATTAGTTCTATTAAGGATATGATGACTTGTTTTGAAAATATTCCGCTTAATAAAGTTAGTACTTCTATGACAATTAATTCTACCGCTTCTACTCTGCTTTCATTATACATTAGCGTGGCAGAATCACAGGGTGTTTCTCCAGCAGAAATCAGAGGTACAACCCAAAATGACATACTGAAAGAATACATCGCAAGAAATACGTATATCTACCCCCCTAAACCATCAATGAGACTTATTGGCGATATGATACAATACTGCTCAAAATATGTCCCGCTGTGGTATCCCATAAGTATTTCAGGATATCATATGCGCGAAGCGGGTTGTAATGCGATACAAGAATTAGCATTTACTTTCGCTAATGCAATAGCATATATAGAAACCTGTGTTGAACGAGGTTTAAAGGTGGATGACTTTGCCCCCAGGTTATCATTTTTCTTTTGCTGTACTATGGAATTTTTTGAAGAGATAGCGAAGTTTAGAGCAGCTAGACGAATATATGCTAAAATAATGAGGGACAAATTCCATGCCAAGAATGCAAAATCATGGCATCTACGATTTCATGTTCAAACTAGCGGCGAATCATTAACTGCCCAACAAGTTGATAATAATATTGTCAGGGTTACAACAGAGGCTCTAGCTGCAGTACTAGGCGGATGCCAATCGTTACATACTAATTCTAGAGATGAAGCGCTCGCATTACCTACAGAAGAATCTGTAAAAATTGCACTTAGGACTCAACAGATAATTGCTACTGAAACTGGTCTTACTAAAACCGTCGACCCTATGGCTGGTTCATATTATATAGAATACCTGACAAACCGAATCGAAGAAGAAGTCGAGAAATACTTAAAAAAGATTGAACGAATGGGTGGTGCATTAGTGGCTGTAGAGAAAGGGTTTTTTCAAGATGAGATTAGGAAAAATGCGTACGACTTGAAAAAGGAGATCGATGATAATAAACGCATTATCGTAGGTGTCAACAAATTCCAAGATCCAGACGACAATGAACCAAAACTGAATGCTATGGATATAGAGATTGAAGGGAGACAGGTGTCTAGACTAAAGGATTTTAAGAATTCTCGCGATAAGATAAAAGTGGAGCAGGCATTAAACGCATTGCAGAAGGCTGCAGAAAAACCTGATGAAAATCTAATGCCTCACATCATCCATGCCGTAAAAGGCAATGTTACATTAGGTGAAATAAGTAGTACTTTTGTAGAAATATTTGGAAGGTACGAGCCCAGAATATCTTTTTAAATATCATACATATAGAAACACCTTAATAGATTGATGCCCGGACTTAATATACATCGAAACTAAAATTTACCCATATGAAGAGAGTAGATGTTTTAATCACTCATGAGCACCTCATTGAGATTAATGAACTTCTTCATAAACATAACGTTGTAGGAATAACCTTTTATGATGTAAAAGGCAGAGACCGGTCAAATCTAGAATCGGTAGACCTTGGCAGAGGAATAATGAGAAGGGTTCCAGAATTCTCGGCTGGAACAAAGATTGAAGTAGTAGTGGCAGATAATTTAGTAAAGCCAGTTGTGGATGACATATTAAATATGCTACGTAAAGGTTCATTTGCTTCTGGCAAGATATTTGTGTCTGATATTATCGAAGCTTATAATATAGAAACTAATGAGACCGGTGATGCAGCTTTATAATAGGGATAATGAATGGTATTGGTTGATACTACTGCAAAAAAAGTGATTTATCGCGTCAGAATAAATGAAAATCATAGGTAGGAACATTGTTACTTTATTGGCAGTTTTGTAGCATGGATACTGAAATTGCTGTTTAGATAACGATAAAACAACTGAAAGAATTGACGAGGAAACAACTGAAATATCCAGTTAACACTCGATAACAGAATTGAAGTAAAACAATCGTGATTTCTGTAATATGAACAGAACAATACTTAACTGCAAAAATGTATGACAAAAAATAAATAGAATAATCTCTACTATGATAGGTCAACGTTCATACATATATTCCTAAGGCAAGAGAATTTGCTTCTTCTCTCGCTTTGGGAGTTTCATTAGAGTTTGCGTTACAACAGCATTATCTTTCTATCCTATTGATAGATACTACTGATTACAATTAATAGAAAGACAACAAACTGATTGTCATTATATATTATGTAACTATTGTTATCTTGCAAGTCAGATATGTACACCTAAAAACAAATGTAAATCTTGATAGTTTGAGCTACCGAAGTTTGGATTACAACAG
>JBEVTH010000111.1:6043-7881 GCA_041156085.1 Candidatus Nitrososphaera maunauluensis | reverse complement strand
CTTGAGCTCAAGCTAAGATCACGGGATGAAATAAAAAGAGCTCAGCAGTCCAGAATGTGGTTTATACCAGATATAAGTAGCTAAAAAAAGCATAAAGTCAACAAATAATAAGAATAAGTGAGACTAATAAGAAAAATAAAATCAGCAACAGCATACGTAAATGTTAGTTAGTAAGCATTAGGTTCAATGGTGTGAGATTTTCATCTGGATTAGTTCATCGTTGTAAATCACTTATGCAAGTGAATAGGGATGTAAGTTGCTATCCCTTAGATTAACATAAAAATAGCATATTTTTTAATCAAAAATACCTCTAATTTTATAAGATAAAATAGTAAGTTGTTATAGATGGTCTCTTTCTGGCATAATATTAGATTACAAGGTCATACTTTAGTTCATACGCAGATGTCGTATTACACCTAGTTAGTAGGACTAAAATTTTGATCTATAGTGTATGCTGACTATAATACTCATTAGCAATGTTTTCTTCGATTCCGACTGGCAGTAATTCTTTCATTTGATCGTAATACGTTAGGAACTTGTTACCTTTGTGAGTTATTCTATAGACCATTTTATTACCACTGTTAACCTCTTGAATAAGACCACTATGAAGGAGTGAATCAAGGTAAATTTTGCATTGGTCATTACTCAACATAGCTTTATACATTATTTTTGTTCGCGTTTCTTCTTTACTAGCAGATTTTAGAATTGCTGCAATAACCTCGTAACGGCTTCGATTCTTCATTCTTTACAATAGAAATAAACTTACATTTCATTTAATGTGAATGGAACTATTAAATAGAAACATTATTCACCAATAATAAAACTAATGATTTATTCATGTTATTGACTTAGGAGGGGGCTTGCTAAAAAGTTCTGCAAGCTGTTTATAGCTGCCTATGAATTTCTTGCCTAACTCGCTCGTGTTATAAATATAACGTTTTGAGTTCGGACGTTCTTGTATCTTTTCAAGCATTTCGCATTCTAGAAGAAAGTTCAGGTATTCGTTAATTTGTTTAGAATTCAGGTTACATCTATACATCACGTGGGTCTTTCTAGCTCCATTCTCGCACATTGAAAGTATGAATTCAATTATTTCCAACCAGCCTCTATTACTCCAACCCGTTGCATCTAATGGCACAATATATGACCGAAATTAACTCAAAACGTATTCCTTTTAATACTAAACATACTTTTTAACCCAAAAAGAACCTAGAAGATTTCTACTCTAGTATGCGTGAACCGTGATTTATTCGGCAAAAATGAAGATAATATATAAAGACCATTCTGTTATATAAATATGGGTTTAACTGATAGATTAGATATAATTGGTTATAGATATACAACGATCTTTGAATGATGTAAACGTACATGATTTTGTTCAGACTATTGATGATGTTATCAGAATATTAGAAATCGAAAGACAAACTGGTAGTATTATAGGGGGGAAAGTGAGTGGAGGGTTTATTGAGCTTCAAATTCCAGAAAACCTTGTAATTATAGGCGACATTCATGGCGATTTGAAATCATTTATTCAAATTATGTACGACATTGATTTTGAAGAGTTTCTAGTTAATCCTAATAACAAGGTGATATTCCTAGGTGATTATGTTGATAGAGGAAGCAGTTCAATTGAGGTATTGTATTCTATATGCTATTTGAAACGGAAATTTCCTAATTCTATCATACTGATGCGCGGAAATCATGAAGCTCCAGTTGAATTTCCGTTTAGCCCACATGACTTGCCAGATAAAATTATAGGACGTTATGGATTAGCTTGGGGAAAATTGATCTATATTAAAAAGATATTACGGTTTTTTAGATTACTCACTCTTGCCACT
>JBEVTH010000111.1:0-6033 GCA_041156085.1 Candidatus Nitrososphaera maunauluensis | reverse complement strand
AAACCAGCTGTTCATAGTTCACGGAGGACTTCCTACTGAAGATATAAGATCAACATTAGATTTTAGAATGTCAATTGCTAATGCTCAAGAAAATCATAGTAATGATAGAATTCTCGAAGAACTGTTGTGGAATGATCCTTTACGAAATAGTTCTGATAGGCAGAATTATTCAAAAAGAGGATTTGGTAGGCTTTTTGGAATAAATATCTCTAGAAAATGGTTAGATATGTCTGAAACTAAGGTAATTATCAGAGGACATGAACCTTGTCAAGGCTTTAAAATTGATCATGAATGCATGGTACTGACCTTGTTTTCATGCAGAGAAGCATATCCTGATTGCGAGGCATCTTACATCATGATGTCTATCAAAGAATTACAGTCAATCCACAATGGGATGGAGTTATCAGATTACGTAATAAATATAAACTAAATATCAAGTGTTGCTTTGATCTCTTTGCATCGCTTTCTTAATGACACTGTGGATATATCCGCAACTTGGCAGATTTCTACCTGTCTGAGGAACTCACTGCAGTTCTGCGATGCTAAATAGATTACTGCGCCTGCTAATGCTCTTGGGTTTTTGCCTATGGAAATCCTATTCTGTTGTACCTGCGAATAGATTTTTAGAGCTTCACGCTTTGTCTTTTCACTCAGATTCAATCTATTTGCAATAAGAGTAACATAGTCTGGTCCATGTAGCACTGGCATCTGCAGAGAGAGTTCTCGCAATATCAATTTATAATGGGACATTACATCCTTACTAGATAAATTACATACGGCTGCAACATCTGAAATCGTTTTTGGTGTTTCAGTCTCTCTACATGCTGCATAAAGTGCAGCTCCTACTAATCCAAGAGTAGATCTTCCCTTTGCAAGTTTCTTTATTGCCGCCTTTCTATAAATATAAGCAGCACTTTCCAAAACAGCTTGGCTAAGGTATAATTTATCTCCAAAATTGTTCAGAAATTTTAAAGCTTTTTCTAAGTTTCTAGAGATTGAATCATTTAGCTGAGATCTGTTATTCCACGTCCGTAATCTTTGCATTTTCATTTTTTGCGCTGGTTCCAACGCTTTGCCTCTTGCATCAGTGTCACCCATTCCAATTAACGTCGATAGACCTTTGTGATGGATAGCCAAAGATTCGGGCATGCCTGTTCTGGATCTATCACTATATTCCGATTGTGTCGAATATCCACTACTATGTATGAATTTATCGTTTGCAACACAACCACATGAACTACACACAAATTCACTGGAGACCATATCGAAAATTACAGTATCGCTGTTACACTGATTACAGTATGTAGCGCCATGACGATCATTTAGCCTACCGTCAGAATGTAGTCGTTCATTAGGCTCCATCAAAACAAGAGCCAAGGAATCTTTTATTATCCCTAATTTTTCTAGAAATTAGAAAATCTAAATATATAATCTAAATAATAAGATATTCGAAGCGAAAGTTACATCCTAAAGACTAAATCATATTGTAATAACAGTATTGTTGATGCCTTAGAATATCTTCATTTTTTCAATAGCATCAGCAATGTCTAGATTATTTACTTTTTCAATTTCTTTATCAAACCATGCTTCGACTTCTTCTGGGCAAGTTCGTACCTTTTTCTTCATTGAAGCGAGTTCAAGAGCTTTTGTATTGGCAATGTCTTTGAACTTAAACATGTAAACTGAAGCAACATTTTGAAGCATTCTTTCCATGAATTTATCAAGCATTTCTTTTCACACAAGTTCCATATTGTTCATTGATATATTAGCCCAAGAGGTGGAAGAGAAATTTTAATAAGACAATAAGAACAATTATTCCAATTACAACATAGACCAACGTCCAAATCATATTTATCTATATCACGATATTTGATATAAACGGGATGCAATAATTATACTATGAAGTACACGTTAGTATAATACAGAAAATGCATATTGATTTTTGTTCTTTTATTGTCGAGCTTGTCTCCTTCTGATACTCTTGTTTCTTTTCAAGCGTATATTTTCTACTATGATTTGTGGTATGATTTTGACTTTCAATTAAAACAAGAATATGTGGAGGGGGTGGGATTTGAACCCACGAACCCCTAAGGGACGGGATGACCCATACACCTTCAATTCTACGCAGAATAAATTGTTTTTAATCTTGAGTCCTGCGCGTTTGACCTGGCTTCGCTACCCCTCCAGTAAATGGTTTTTACTTGAATCCTTATTTCAGAGTTACTATTTAATACAATTATTGATAAAACAGTATACTCTTTCTTGTATGATAATATATAGCACCAAACAATTTACAGTTTAAATGCGTATGTTAAAGTTAAAGTAATTGTTGTCTTCTCTCGTAAATATATACTATGCCTAAACCAGAAATAGTCTACAAATTATGTACAAAATGTCACTCAAAAACAGTTCATGAGATTAGAGAAAGGACTATGGAAGGAATAAGACTAGTATGTACTGATTGTGGTCAGTCGATGATGGTAACTAGAATGTAAGAACCTTTATTACGATATCAAGTTGAACTTTAATAAGATAAAAATGAAGATCAGTGAGCTAAAAGCAGGGATGCGAGGAGTTAGTGTGATAGGGACCATTGATAGTCTTACAGAAGCCAGAACGGTAAACCTAAGATCAGGAGGTACAGCGCAAGTTGCAGATGCAGTAATTTCAGATGAAACAGGTAGCATTAAACTTTCGTTATGGGATGAACAAATTAACATTGTAAAGCAGGGCGACAAGATCTCTGTTGAAAATGGATATACTCAGGCATTCCGCGGGGAAAATAGTTTGAACATTGGAAAATATGGCAAATTGACCAAACTATAATCTTTTTTAATTTTTATGATTCAGTTATCTTAAATATTCTATGTGTTGTATTTGCCAGGAGCTCTCGAACTCTACTATGGCATGATATTGTGAGTATGCCATGCCTATGTTATGCTTCTCTTGCAGATATATGTTAAATTTCTAGTTAGAACGTCAAACACATTAGATATCATTAGGACCACTAAATAGGCAAATAGTTAGCTGATGTATCCTATGTCAGCTGGTTTACCTGTCATACCATGTTTACTCTCAATTATCTTTCCAGATCTTCCAGATACTTGATGTTCTATAGCTTGGATTAACACCTCAGTATCTTTGCCTTTTTCTCAAGACTGGTCATATCCATTCTTATGTGAACCATTGAAAGCAAAGTTTCTAAAATGGACTTGGAAGCTTTGGCATCAACAACATATTCTGACGTTTCTCCTAATAAACAGGTACCTAGTTTAACTTATTATTGCGTTTACCCTTTGTACAAGCGCTTCATTGCCAATTGGTTTTTGTATAAATTGATTTTCATCCAACTCACAAGATATGTTTGTAATTGCTTCAAGGTTTAATTGACTTGCGGTTAGAAAACATACCTTGACTTTATGATCTATCTTTCTTATTTCTTGATATAGTTCGATACCATTCATTTGCGACATTTTGATATCAAAGATCAAAAGGTCATAGAAATTATCTCTGAAATGTTCTAACGCTAAAATTGGATCGTCAAATGATTCGACCTCAAAACCATTTTCTTCTAAAACCTTCTTTAAAGCAAAGTCTGTGTCCGCTTCATCATCGACGACCAAGATTCTTGCCATTTTTATTTTCGCCTTTTTAACCTTCTTTAGGCGTGTTGTCGTCCGTTGAATCTGAAGTTAACTTGCTGTTCTTATACGCTATTTCCAAATCTCTCATGGTACCGTGATAGTACGGTATAGTACCTAATAAATACGCTATTTTTTTATCTTGTCAGGTTAGGACTGCGTATTGTTTAATGCCTATATTTCTTTTAGACGACAAAGTATAATCCTTGGGCAATTTGCAAAGTAGATGCAAAGAAATACGGATGGATTAAGAAGAAACAGAAAAATGTGTTCTAAAAATTAAAAAGAGGTCGCCTAGATAAGATAGTTTAGAAACTTTATCACTATCGTTTCCTCGTTTTTATGCAAGATTTTATAAAGGTTGGATCCTTTATGTGTCTCATAATCACGACAACCACTTTGTACAGTCAAATTATCTATTAAAAAAATACCCCACCTACCCCCGGTGGGGGTGTGGTATAAGGGTGTATAATTCTGTATATTATTTATACTATCCAAGTATATTGTATATTGTAAATGAGTACAGAAGATAGACGAGTAGTAGGGTTCAAAGTAACAAATGACGAGTTTAATATTCTGCAATCATATGCAAATGAAATGTATAATTTCCAAGTTCCGGATCCTCAAACCAATTCAGTACGCCGGATGATAGAGGAACCAAAAGTTGGCCTATTGATCAAAGAGGCTTCATTTGCATACATCAGACAATTCAATCTTATCAAACAAATGATACCAAACCAGCAAATTCAGATGCAGCAGCCCAACAACAACAACAACAGCGGCAAACCATTGCAACTTAAAATCTAAACCAACATGGTCAAGGTACTGTGAACTATGGCCATAGTAATAATAGATCTCATGATAGCAAACCATCAAGATCGACTCAAACTCTAAACATCTTGCTAGAATATGCAACATAACCAGATCGCAATCTTGAAGACGTTGCAATAAAATTAGGAATATCCCAACTGAACGCTAGAATTATCTCAGAAAATATGTTTATCTTGTAAAAAATACAAGAAATTCTTAACTGTATTTAGAATTTGCTCCTTAAGCTATAGACTTATCGTTAAGTGAACAGAGCCAGAATTGGGGTAAATTCTGCAAAATTGAACAGATATGGTTAGTGAGTCAGAGAGAAGGACCGGGGCAAGGATCTTAAGGAACTAATAGGATCATGTTAGAGTTTTGAAGTGAAATGCGTAAACGTTCAGATGGAGTTTGGGAAAACTATTTAGTTCTCAGAAAGGGAAGAATAAAGAGTAGGACGTCTTAAGCTATAGACTTATCGTTCATTTTGAATGTGACTAGAAGGGGCAAGGAACTAAACACAAAATATCAGATATTTATGCCAACTGCATAATCTCCTTTGTTTCTTCATTTTATATTCACCAGAATGTTAATTAAAAGAGTATTATGTTAGTATGACCTTTTCAATAACAAGAGACGAATCATTTTCAAATCTTCTAAAATACAACCTTCGTAAGCATTATGAAAAGAATAGAAGGGGTGAAACTGAAATACATGTCTCTGATGATTTATTACCTACAAACTGCATAAGAAAATCATATTACACAAGGAAGTTTCCCGACGAGAACGTCATAACAGACGATAGTTTGATACATTTTCTTAGAGGCTCAGCAAGTGAAAAGGCTATAACAGAATTGGCAGATATAGGTTGCGCCCAAATATCCACTAATTTTCAGGGCATACTTGCAACACCAGATATAAAAAGACAGGGTGCTGGTATTGATCCTAAATCATTCCTCATAGTAGAACTTAAAAACAATAGTTCTGGTGCTAGGCTTAAGACTACAGATTCTACATTCAAATCGTATTTACGACAGACATTATATTATCTCGTAATCTGTTCCATTGAAACAGGTATAATCTGCTGAATTCTCATGGTTATACAGGGACAATGAAGGAAATGACCATTACGTCAAACGAAGAGATGCCAGGCCAGTGGAAATAGAGTCATGGAAAGTCGTTCTGTCGATGGATGATAAACTGAGGAAAGACTTGACTAATGAAATGATCTTCAGAAAGGACTTACTTTTGAATGCATTAAGAGAAAATAATGTGTCAATTCTCCCTAGGGTTAAAATGAAGGATAAGAGATTAAAATGTACTAGATGCCCTTATTTAGAAAGGTGTTGGAGATTAGATCGTGAATCCATATCAGCAATCAAGATGAATCTAGAAGAAGATTTACTAGATGATTTCGTCTCTTTAGGGAGAATGGGGTTTGAATGACAACTTACAAATCTACTGACAAACCTTGCCTAGTAATGAAATGTATTATAATATTATTAAGTATACTGTATAAAAAGATTCACTCATATGACAGAAAGCGTTTGGTGGAGGTGTAAAATGTGTCATTGGAATATAG
>JBEVTH010000110.1:0-7930 GCA_041156085.1 Candidatus Nitrososphaera maunauluensis | reverse complement strand
TTTCAATATGGATTCCCATGCTTATCTACGCTTTATTTCTTGTCTTCATTATCTAATTTATTAACAAGATTAAGTAAGCCTTATAATTTTCCCATTAAAATGACTATTAATAATATATGTAAAATTATAGACTTCTAGTTATTACTATCTTCTCGGAACAATTTTAGTAGGCATGTAGTATCAATTGCAGCCTCTATCCAGTCCTCGTCAACTGTTGCTGATAACACAACCGAAAACCACAAAAGTAGCACAGGTAGAATTGTTATATCTGGTATTAAATAGATAGGATATACAACATTAAGAGAGTGAAGATTTAATCAATAGTCCTTACCAAATTTATGTATGGGCGAATTGAATTCAATTCACCTGCTGTAAGGGGAACTATATGTGGTGGATTAGGCTTCTGATTAAAATTAAATGCATTCAGAAGGTTATTTGCATGATTGTCCCTATCTGTTAGAGCTGGAAGATTGAATCGCCATTCTATGAGTTTTAGCATAGATTCAAATTGATATTGGGAATGGTCAATATATCCGGGTTTAGCATATGGCGAGATTATCAAAGTGGGCATTCTAAATCCTAGACCGTATTTATCTATTTGTGGTGGTGGAACATGATCATAGAATCCACCATAATCATCCCATGTTAGTATTATTGCAGTGCTATTCCAAAAAGGACTGCTCATTATGGCATTTATGACATGTTTTACCCAATTCATTCCAGTTGTTATACTTGCGGGAGCGTGTTCACTAATAGGGAAGCTCGGCATCACCCAAGAGACCTGGGGAAAGTTGCCATTCTTTAGATCTGTAAATATTTGTGCTCTGTTTACAAAGTGCGGAGAATACTGCTGGGTATATGTAGTACCTTTTGCAGAAAAAGGATTCCAAAATTCAAATGCGCGACCACTTGTTACGGCAGCTTTATAGTTGCCTGCTTTAACTAAATGATCGTAATATTTCCAAGTGATATTATGAGGATTATTCATAAATAGATCTGCTACTGTTTTGGTTAGGTTAGACTCTTCAAGATAGACCCTTGCGATCTGGTCTCGTGAATTTGCTGACAATGGATTAGGATTCACACCAAAGTTTGCGACAGCAGTATTGTTTTGATTACTACCGTCACCACTATCTCCAGCAATACTACTAGCATTTTCTCCCTGGTTTATGATGTCATTGTTTGGAGGTCTGTGCATAAAATAAAACATGGATGTATCAGGAGCTTGACCAGCAACTGCATACCAGTGATTCGGTAAACTATAGCTAAGTACTGAAGAGTAAAAGTTGTCGGCTAACACATAATGTTTTGCTAGATCCCAGTAATACGGTATTGTTTTATTATCATAGTATGACATGGTTTTAGGATTTTCATTCTCTGCCGCCATAAAACCATCCATCTTACCATTATCATACGCAGCTATTGATGATTGATAACCATGCGGCAGATCTCCTGAGATAGGATCAGTAGAAAGAAATGGTTTTACACAACCTACAGCTGGATATCTAGGAGATAGAGAGATACACGTATTCTTAGGTATTCCATTAGCACCAGGATAAGTACCAAAGTAATTATCAAAACTTCTATTTTCTTGCATAATTACTACTATGTGTTTAATGGGGTTTATAGCAGGATTATCCTTGCCGGTTATAAGCTGTTGATGTTGTGCATAGGCTAGTGATATCATACAGGCTGCAACTAAGGCGGATACGAAAAATAATGAGATTGTAATTCCATAAGTAAATTGCAATCTGCCGCGATGTTTTGCTCCTGCCATCATGCCACAACAGCACACACGCATTCTCCTTCCTTATTATCGTATTGCTTTATCCTTAATACAAATCTGACTCTATATCTTTATCATGTGTTCCTTCCATTTTTTGTATGCTGCAAATTATACTTCCATTTTCTCTCTATATGAATAATTCATTCCTATAGTTTCATTAGATGTTGTTATTAATCATTTGACCTTATTGTCTTCATCTTTTATTATTACAATTCCATGATTTACTCCCTTTTTTAGAATAAAGCCAGCGACATCGCATTTTGGTTAAGTGCCCGGAACAGGCGAAATAACTTGAATGCTATTGCCTGCACGATCGGTTACATATATAGTGCCTTTAGAATTTACATCAAGATCTATATTGTCAATTGCACCGGTAGCTGTATTAATAGGCCATTTGTTGATGAACTTACCATCGTTAGTAAACTCTTGAATACGGCTATTGCCGGTATCAGCCACATATACGTTGCCCTGGGATTCCTGTATTGTCATGCCTGTCGGATTATAAAACTGGCCGTTACCGTGGCCAAGAGAACCCCACTGCATAATGAATTTACCATTTCCATCGAATTTCTGGATGCGGTTATTGCCAAAATCAGCAACAAACAGGTCTCCCGAGTTGTCAACAGCAATGCGGCCTGGATTGGCAAACTGGCCTTCCCTTGAGCCAAGCGATCCCCATTGTGTGACGAATAAACCATTGCTAGTAAATCTTTGGACACGGTTATTGCCAATATCAGTTACATACACATTTTGCTTGGGATCATCTTCATCAACGCCTATCGGAGTTTGGAATTGACCAGGACCGGAACCGGGAGAACCCCACTTTGCAATAAATGTACCATTGCTAGTAAATTTCTGGATGCGGTTATTGCCAGTATCGGTTACATAGACATAGCCTCGAGCATAATCTAAGGTAATACCTATAGGACTATTAAATTGACCATTGCCGTAGCCTCCAGAACCCCACGCTCTAATCAACGTACCATTAGCAGTAAATTCTAAAATGCGGTCTTTTCCCGTCTCGACCACATATACGTTCCCTTTAGGATCGATTACAATACCTCCTGGATCATTTACGCTCCATTTTTTAATAACTTTCTGTGCAGTGACTGAAGAAATCGAATTGGTTGAGAATATCATTCCTCCGATTACTGCTGCTACTATAATTGCAAATGTCAAATTGATCATTTTTCTAGAAAAAAAGAAAGATGAGGATCGATTTAAGGTAAACTGACGACTATTATCTCGGTTAATTCTAAAAAATGATTCTGAAGTGATATTACACATGGATTATATTTTACAAATTTGCCACACATAGATATGACTTATCATAACGATTGTCTAATATCGCCTGAGATAATTTATTTATCACTTTATCTTTCTTGTATGCATCGATCGTCAGTCTAATTTCAGAAAAAACATTTGAAAGGTTTAATTGTGTATGGAAATCAGAATAATGGTTTGCCATGAAATCTTGAAAAAGGACATGATCTGATTCAAGGTTTCTGCCCACTTCAAAGCGAAAGCCGATGAACCTATTTTCAAAATCTTTTAAAGTAAAATTAGTATTACGAACAATTTAGATAAATTGATCCACTACATCCTTTTTCAAATCTGACAACTGATCTTTTCTTCTGACACTTCCATCAGAATAAATATGTTTGTAGAAAGCTAGCCAAAAAACCACCTACAAGTGCACCTCCAAGTGATCCACCTAGGTCGCTTAGGAGAACATTGTTTACTGGATTTTCTTTGCTCTGATTGTTTACCTTGGTGGTAAGTTGTGTTTTGTTCAGAAGGCTCTGAATTGGAACAGCTTTCTCTTCATTTTTGACATGTTGTTTTGTATCCAATTTATGGTTGGAACTAACTGCTTTAATCATACTACAGACAGGTGTGTAAAAAATAACAAACAAGCATATTGTTATCCACTTTTAATCACAATAATGACAGAAAGAGTAGTTAGCCTTTAATATTCATAGTATTTGGGACATCTTCATTATTGTTATAACCCTAGAAAGACAACAAGCTGATTGTCATTATATATTATGTAGCTATTGTTATCTTGCTTCTTCTCTTTTGTCTACATTTCCTAAGCCTTTCTTTATCCCTCTTCCTAGCCGGTGACAGTCTTAGCTGCATTCCGCAGCAAGGACAAAACATACCATTGTGATATAGAAAGATCTCACACCTTCTACAGTATTTCTTACCGGCAAAATACATTTCTTGTCCTACTTTTATTTTTGTATGTATTGTCTGACATATATTACGACAAACCATTTTAGGGAACAACTAGCAAAGTTGGGTTATTATTAAAAAACATTGGAACACTAGTCACAGGGAGGGAGAGAGGCAGTCATATATATAAGATCATATGTATACAACTTGAAGAACTATCAATCGTTTATTCATTCTGTATCTGTTACCGATGTATAGTAAATTACAATGGATCATTCTGATAAGATGGATTGAATCCTCTTATATGAGGGGCTCAAGCAGATATAATTCACGTAGTGAAGAGGATTTTGAGCTTTCCCAACAATACACAAGGCTAACATTATTTATCAACAAAATAGTGGTTATTAATTATCATATATTCCAGTTAAAAAAAGGATCCGATTTGCAGAACAAAAAACCTATTTCCACTTCAACAGTTGAAAAGACATCAGGAAAATAGAGAATATTACTCCGGCGCTAACAAGAAAAGTCACTGCACCAATTGAATTATACAAAAATCCTCCCAAAATTAACCCCATGATACTTGCCAAGCCACCGAAACTACCTGCAACGCCTTGTACTGAGCCTTGGAGCTTTGATCCAGCATATCTTGACAATATAGACATGAAAGATGGCCACATGAGACCGTTACCAACAGCAAACAATACTATTGCTGTGCCAATTGACACAATATTATTTGATAAAAATAAAATAAAGTTAGTACCTAAAATAATGCTACCAATTATTACTAATTTTTCCTCTGAGAACTTTTTTAATGCTTTACGCAAGACAGGACCTTGGATCAAAACCATTATTCCACTTAATACTGCATAAAATATTCCCAATTGTGTTACTGACCACTTTAGATCTTTAGTTGCATGTGTAGGAAAGGCAGCGTAGTAGACATTAAACCCAAGAAATATCAAAAAATATAATACAAGTAAAAAAGAAATATGCTTTAGTTTGAAAAGGTCCTGTAACTTTAGTTTTTTAGCGCTTGTATCCAAATAGCATTCTCTACATTCTTGTGAAAAAGTTTTTCTGATGGTTCCTTGCTCTGGAACTAACATTTCTTCTGACGAGGGTTTGGATTCTCTTAACATAAAGAATATTACAATTATTGTCACCAAAGATAAGGTTAATGCAGCTAAAACAGGCAATATCGCTCCATAAATAGTTCCTCCTAAAATTCCAGCTAGTGCAGGACCTAGAATAAACCCAAGGTTGGAAGATATTGCCATTTTTCCAAAGTTTTTACTTCTAGTTGAATCTGATGAAAGATCCGCGAGATAAGCATTGACTATAGAGATATTTCCACCAGTAATGCCATCAATAGCTCTGCCAAGAAATAATATAAGCAACGGAACAATAACAACGAATATTCCAAGGAAGGTAATATGAATATTAAAAGAGTTTGAGGGCAAAAATAAAGCAAAAAGAAATAGCGACCAACCAATTGATGTTCCTACATTACTCAACAGAAGAATTTTCTTCCTTCCATATATATCAGACCATTTTCCTAATATAGGAGATCCTATAAGCTGGAAAGCAGGATAAGTAGCGGCGAGTAAACCATAAACTATGGCATTGCCTCCAAACTTCATAACTACAAAAACCATGAAAGGTAAAACAATACTAAAACCAAGAGTACCTACAAAATTAACCAACAATATAGGAAAAAGTGAGGCCTGCTTTACAAGACTAGCCATTATACAAGTATCTACAGGCTTTCTTTTAAAAATTGAGGATACAAGCCAAAGACTCTTTGATCAAATTGGAGTTTAGCTACCTCAAGCTTATGCTTGATAAGAAAGTATTGACAGATTTGTAACTGAACGTGTGAAAGCAGAATGGAACGATCTTAAATTTAGAGAAAATTGAGATCTTGCAATCAGAGGAATAAATCCAGATGTAAATAAAAAGATTATTCTTCTACATACACATTATAGTTTTCTATACTGACTTCAAAATGACGACGTCCCATTTTGCAGCATGCCATTGACATCTCAATTCCTTGTCTTTGAGTATACCTTCATGAAGTCTTGCTCCTTCGTGAGAACAAATGTTACTTGTAGCGTAATAATTTCCTACTATATTGACAACCAGATATCCTTCTTTTCATCTATCATCAAATGGACCATTTTTTCCATGTGGAATATCAGACGCCTTTCCAACGAAAGGTCTAGTCAGTCTTCATCTTAGATATAATCAATAAAAATTCCGTGGTGTGAACCATTATCCACCTTGGACATTTACTATGCCAACTTTGTTCAATTCAGATCCAATTCCGTAACCTACAAGTGCTACACCTGTACCTAGACCGGCCATCTCAATTCCGCCTCTGACCCAATTTTTCTTTGCCATATGCGATTTTATTGCACCTACTATAAAGGACGATATTACGCTCAATCCTATTGCTATGCCAATAGCTGTACTCGAGGATATAAATCCAGTTTTAACTACAAAGTACGGTAATATCGGAAGAATACCACCTAGGAGAAATGCTCCGAACATAACCAATGCACCTTTTAACGGACTTCCTACAATTTCTAAATTGAGTCCCAATTCTTCAGTTAACATTGTCTTGAGCCAAACAGTTTTGTCGGATGTTATCTTGTTAACTACTCTTCTAAGGTCCTCACCTCTAAACCCTTTGGCCATGTATATGTCTTCTATTTCCTGTCTTTCCTTATCTGGAACGTTTTCTATCTCAAATTCTTCTCGTTTAATTTCTGATTCTAATATTTCCCTTTGAGACTTTACTGCAAGATAGTTCTGAACTGCCATTGCTTTAGCACCTGTAAACATTCCGATTAGAGCCGCAAGAATAACAATATCTGCACCAACTGCAGCGCCACCAACACCAGATACAATTCCTAAGGATGTATTGACTCCATCGCCAAATCCAAATACCAAATCTCGTATATTGCTGCTCTCTTTAATGTGAGGTTCTATGTGTGTTTTAGATTGAATGTCCAATTGGTATCACGTCTAGAGTATTTTAAACAAACCATCTATATAACCTAAGTTATGTCTTGTTACCAAATTTATAATGCCGTAAGTTTAAAAATATGACCTACTACTTCATCTTGGTAGTGGTATAGAAGAGGATACTAAGTAGCCAGACCAAATGGTACGGCCACACTCGCCTGCGACACGTTCAACTGCTCTATTAGTCCCGTTATTCAATGGAAGTTTTTCAGCTTCATGGATCTGGTATCTTATCTCTTTCGTAATTTGCTTTGACATCATTTTCTGTTATTTTAAGCCAGAGAATATGACCATCCCATCCTTCTACTTTAGTAATTGGAATATAGTAATAATGTACATTTACAAACCCTCTTTTTACAACTACAAAGTCTCTGTTTAGCATCAATATCCCTATATCAATATCGTCACTAGTATGAACAGATTCGTCAATTAGATTTATCCAGCTTAATTTTGCAGCATCATCAGATGTCGAAGGTGGCGGATTTGCCACACTAATTAACTTATGCTCAAAATGATATTTAGTGATTTTATCTGTAGGCTATGACAGAAGCCTTAGAAAAGTTAGAAAACAAGGATGATGATATCCTTTCGTTTTTTTACCTTGTAAATTTATCAATTCAATTACCTAAAACCTAACACCAGACGCCGACTTCTTAAGTAGGGTTGACAGCTATCTTAAATACTGACCATCATCTAAGTTTATATAGATTACAAAATGTCAGAAGATCCAGTAATAAATTGGGATGCCATTGTCCATAAGAATGTGAGATCGAAAGATGGACAAGATGCAGGAAATGTTGATGCCACAGACGCAGATAAAATAGTAATTATAACTGAAGGAGCACGCAAAGAATACAATTTACCAAAATCACAGGTAGAAGGATTCAATGGTGCAGAAGTGTCATTGAAAGTTACTATTAGTGAATTAGAGAAGTA
>JBEVTH010000109.1:0-7944 GCA_041156085.1 Candidatus Nitrososphaera maunauluensis | reverse complement strand
ATCATTACTTTAACTTTAGGTCTCATAGTTGGTGTATTTGTAGGCTCAACAGCAGGCTATCTTGGTTCGATAATGGTATCAAGACACATGTCCCTGGTCGGTGATGCACTTTCGCATGTTGCTCTCCCTGGCCTTGCGCTTGGAATATTGTTCAACTTCAATCCGTTCATTGGTGCTTTCACATTTTTGGCGGCAGCGGTGATTGTCACGTGGTATCTTCAAAAATCAACAACTCTCTCAGTCGAGGCAATCATAGGAGTAATCTTCGTTTTGGCACTTTCGATTGGTATTCTCATCACACCAAAAGTAGATCTCCTCGAGGCGTTGTTTGGTGACATTTCGAAAATAACTCTCATGGACACAGTAATAACAGTTCTAGTGTCTCTCTTCGTAATTTTCGTAATAAAGAAAATTTTCGATAAATTAATCATTAGCATGATTTCTAAAGAACTAGCCGTCGCAAACCGGATAAAGGTCGAGAGGATAAATTTGATCTACCTCTTGCTAGTCGCCACAATAGTGGCAGTAGGAATAAAGGAGGTTGGAACGCTGCTAGTCGGAGCGGTAGTGATAGTTCCTGCAGCCGCAGCAAAGAATATCAGCTCCACTCTCTCTGGTTATTCCCTTATGAGCGCTATATTCGGTCTTATGAGCGCAGCATCAGGTGTGATTTTATCAATCTACGTGAATGTCCCTGCCGGGCCACTTGTCGTGATAGTGGGCACGGTTATCTTTGCTGGAAGTATCGCGATAAACTCGTTTTCAAAGAGACTTAAGGCCAAAAGAGTATCCGCAGCATAAATACATCAAATGTAACGTATAAGCTGGATGAATGGGCACTCGTGTACGCAGTAGGATACGTCGTAATCTGTTATAGTTGGTCGTTGTACATCTTCTTTTACCTTTAAATTATCTAGACCCTGTCTTTCAAAAATAGCTGCCCTCATGTATTACCCTTACTTGTCGTACCACTCAGTATTAAAGGAGATCATGAATTTGTCCTAAGCCTTTCTTTATTCTCGCAATATACTGTTAGGAAGAAATGTGCGTGATTTATGTAATGGGAATCTGACATTTGATAACTAATAAACAACATACATGCTACTCTGAGTCACCACTACCGTATTGTCTCTCCGCCATCAACTACAATTGTCTGTCCACTTACAAATGAGGTGTAGTCGCTAGCAAGGACCAATGCTACGTTAGCAATCTCCTCCGGCTTGCCCGCTCTGCCAAGTGGAATAGATTTGACAATATCAACCCTTTGTTGTGTTGTGAGTCTGTCCCAATTTCTCTGAGTAGCAATAGTTCCAGGGGCAATAGCATTACGTCTTATACCATATTTGCCGAATTCAGCTGCTATATGCTTAGTAATTCCAAGGTTGGCAGCCTTGGCCATAGTATATGGTGCACCTTTAATATATCCACTTATTGCAGGTGTAGAAGAAATGTTAATTATAGCTCCGCGACGTTTTTCAATCATGATAGGCAGAACTGCATGGCAGCATCTATAAGTTCCCATCGCATCAACATTAACTACATTTTCTAAATCTTGGTCTTGTATTTCTTCAAAACTTGCGTCCCACAGTTGATCTTTAATTGGATAACCGGCATTATTTACTAGTATATCAAACTGACCATATTTTTTATCCGCTTTACTAACCATCTTATTTACTTCTTCTGTCAGCGATACATCAAGCTTCAAACCAAGGGTATTAGTTTGATGCACACACTTTGGGCTTCCTTTTCTTCTCTACCTGTAACAACAACGTTCGCACTATGCTCAGAAAAGAGATTTGCCATTGCTCTTCCGTTACCTCTTGTAGAGCCCGTGATAACCGCAATCCTGCCATCGAGTAATCTCACTGTTTTATCAAATAGGTATAACAGAAGATCCTAAAATAGTAGATGTAAAAATATTTGTAATGGAAAAGAACATCTGATAGCGTCTCGTCCTATAACGATACACACAAAATTATACGTAAATAGCGACCATTTTATGAGACATTTCTACTGGAGAATTATACGTGTGGGCGGTGTAGGATAGAGGACTAGGAGGTGAGACAAGCATACTATCTTTTGTCATGATAGACCGGTGCCTCTCCCCTAAACGCATGGATAAAAACATTAGAAAGTCCCATAGTAAAGACAGGAAATGCATCCAGGAAAATAAATATCTTGATATAAATAAGAAAATTAAATGCCAGACCATTTAAAATGGAAATAAGCGTTATTAAAGAAATTCAAATGGTTTTATTGTAGAGGGGTATAACCATCGTCGCAGCAATCTACTCAACAAAGGCATAGCGAAATATGTAAGACCTATAACCAGTGTCATAGTCATAAACAAATTAAAAAGCAATGGCTGTAATCCTATGAAAGGTCTTAGAATAAACGATGCTAGCGAGCTGATGCAATATGCTCCAATAAATGAAACTATTGTCATTTTCCATTTAGGAGGAGGTACTATAGCTTTCATGTTTGGTATAGCAAACCATGTCTCCAAACCAGTAGCCTTTTGTGGGTATGGAGTAGAGAATTTATTTGCTTCTTCTCTTAGTTTGTGCAAGTCTTCTGAATTTTCCCATCCTTCAAGAGAGGCCTTGTCCTTAAATCTGTGAATTACATGTCTTGTACTTGAATCTATACCTGTTTCCATAATCGTTGTTGTTCCTAGGTAACCAGCTACTTTCCTTTCTAATGTCAAAAAGCGTCCCTGCCATTCGTCATATTCCTTTTCGCAACCAGGTCTTATTCTTATATTAACAACGACAGTGACCTCTTTTGAGACATGCTCAGTATCTTGATTTTCACCACCCATTAATGGAGTATAGGGAGAAAAGTTAATAACTCTATCGACATGCCTTTGGTTATATTTTGGTACAATTTTGCCTTGACCCACATTAACTTGATAACATCATATATCAGGTATCCGATCTGACAGCAAACCAGATGGTGAATTCAGGCCGAATAATAATAGGTATTTCTTGCTATTTTGCTGTTATATTTTCATCTTAGAAAAACAGACGTAACCACAGTAGTTGATAGGGGAAGAACAACTACACAAAATAATTATTGCAAGAAGGTGTTTTGATCGGCTGTGTGGTAAATCTTTAAAAAGTGCCTATCTATGATTTGAAAACAGGAAAGCTACTTACAATGTATAAAATATCAAATGACAGCTAAAAATGGTATACTTCCATTAATAAGGTCACTATAGGTATTGTTGTATCGTCTTTCTTCAATATACCCGAAAGTAAAGGTATAGAATTGAAATCCTTTCCCTTTAACATCAATTGCAATACTATGAGCAGCGTATTTGTTATGTGATGCCAAATTATACAACCTTTGTCCGTCAATTATGAAACTACCATCAGGTGATAAATCCTGCCCAAGTGATTTATTTGATTTTGATGCTGCAGCTCCTCCTCCTTGTATCGCCTCATCATTGCAAACAACTCCTCTGCCCTTTCCTCCTGCTATTAGATTTGCAGACTTTGCATAATATGTCAAAACAATGCGTCCACTGTCACTTTGCAGTTCCATATTATCTGGATTGTTTTTCCACTTGCCTTGAAGATATACCATGTGAGGTTTAAAACTTGTAGTTGATGGTATGGAATATGAAACTGTCTGTTCTGGATTGAAGCCTTCAGGATTGCCAAGGGGTGCTCTGGCAGTATTATAACCGATTCCGGTGTTGTGCTCTGTCTTAAATCAACATAATACAAACTCCCCGGCTTGTTTGGTGCTGTTGGATTTGCATCGAAAGTTATTTCTTTTGCGCCCATTAGAGCGGCGCGTTCAGCAACTAGCGACTGAATTGATTTTTCTATTTGATTATAATTGCCTTCGCCTATGTGATCATATCGTAAATATCCTTGAGCATCCATCAAGTAAAATCTGGGCCAATAATTATTTCCATACGCATTCCAAGTTCCATGATCACTATCTAGTATTACTTGTGAACCTAATTTCATATAAGTTTCAACTCTGTGATCGATACAATAATAATTTCAGCTTACTTCAAAATAATGTCTTCCATCAAGCAACCCATACAAATAGAAATCAACAAATTTATGATGATTTTAGCAATTATAAAGTAAATACTTAATTAGTTGCCAAACTAGCTGGGTCATTTGCAAGGAATGATGCAACAACAATAATTCATTAAATGGAGGCTATTTATTTCCCTTTATTGTTTTTAGGGCTTGCTGATTCATTATGATTTTCTTGAGATTTGATACTAATTATGTTGTTTTTGAGATAATCGTCGGAGATGCCGCTAAAATTATTTTCTTCCAACGTTTGCTCCAAGTGTATTTTTGACGATGTAATATTGTCATATTCATTAGAATGCATCAGTAATGGAAGCGCTGGTACTGGTGATATCAGCGGTAGTGCAGGCCTATTACCGTTATTAATATCAGTACTCGCATCAAAATACTTCTCAGGGTCTTTGTAGTAAATCTCTACTAGTTTCTGGATTGATATTTCCTTACCGTCATGGCTTTTTATTTTTACGTTATAAAAGCCCTTTCCCGACGAATATTCCAAAACCCCCTGAATCTCAGATATTATGTATTGTTTAGTAGGATATAATGTAGGATTTTCAATATTGATCTTTTTTGATTGTAAAAAATTATTCGATTGATTCATTTCGAATAATTTCCTATTTTTTGTTATAGTTACAGGATAATAGACGTTTGCTCTTTTGTCCAATTCACTTTGCATCTTGTCAATATAACTTTGGTTTATCAAAGGATTCACAAAGTTTTCAAGGATTTGTTTTGTGGAAAGTTTCTTGTTTTGTTTTTCAAAAGTCAGGTTAACTAACTGTTCTGTAGTTAGAGCTATTATTTTTTCAGATATTGTCGCTTCGTCTCTCACATTGATTTTGGAGTCTGGTTCTTTCTTTGATAGAAGTCCCTCAAGGAATACCTCATTATACCATTCTAAAACATATGGTCTTATTCCATCGGAGTATTCTATTAGAGACAATGCTTCTTGCAAGTCTTCAAACAATGCAAAAGGTATGGTCTGTATTGTTAGATCGCCGTCTTTTCTCAACATCAATCGAGGCCTTTTATCTATGTTAACTAGCGCAAGTAGAGAAAGAAAAGTAAAGAGTCTAGTAGCAATAGTCATGTCAAGGGCTTTCTCTTTTGGTAGCATTAATTTGGTTATTATTTCACGAAAGGGGATGATTAGATTGTTTTTGCCCTGTTCTACTCTATCGCAGACACCAAGTATTTTCTCTTTAATTCCTCTGATTATTTCTCTAACTTTTTCCTTGTCTGAATCACTTACTATCTTCTGCTGGTATGCAAAATCAGGTAATCCGTATTTGTCGCCTATAAGATCTACTGCTTGTTCATATTTGTCTTTACTCATTTTGGGATTTGTAACAATAAACCTTCGCTGAATCTCTGGATACCTTTGGTAATGGCTGTAGTCTATTGCCTGTGCAAATATTACCGCTGGCCAGCCTCTTAACACATTACTCTTAGTTTTTATTCCATCGTGTGTATCGACAAACTCATACTCCACTTCATATTTATCATGCGAGAGTAAAGGCATCAATGCAGTAAACAGCTCGGGCTTTGGAGTATCTAAAAATACAAGGATCGTGTGTGAGAGGTCTATTAGTTTCTTGGATTCTTTTAATAAATCACTTTTTTCGTTTTCAAGTATTTTGATAGCGCTTTTAGACCTTGTTTTTGACTCTTATCTTTAGCATTTTCCATTTCATTTTGTTTATCCTGTATATCTGAGTCAATTTTTGCAAACCTATCGTCAATTGATTCATATTCTCCATTCTGATCGTTTTTAATAACCAGAGTACCTGGCCTATGGAACAAGGCCTTGTCACTCATAGCCGATAGGAACATTACATCTTCTTTTGGAAACTTCTCTCCAACCGTCATCAGAACATGGGTTTTACCTTCACCTGTGGGCGAATTGATTGCTAAATTAACAGGATTATTTGTATATGCACTTGTCATTGTATAAAATATCTGTTTAACTAACCTGTCCTCTTTCCTTGCCTCCTTTAGCATTGTATCTAAACAAAATGAAATAGGATTTGCAATATCATTAAATTCAATGTACATTTAATGAGTCGTCCTCCATTACCAGACGAAGCTGAAAACTGGCAAGTTCCATCTTGTTAGCATCGTTAATGCGATTCTGAATGTCATCAACTACATTTGTTTCATGACAAATACGTTCAACACTACTGCATATGTGCCTCTTACCATTCAGATCTAATGAAACAACATTATCTCGCTCTTTACCTATTATATTCGAGTCAAAAATTATTGGCGCATTACATTTAGAGCATCTGTTATTATCATGATCCTTGTTATGTTGCAAATGATTATTGTGACAGCCAATTGAAAACGGTCTTAGATCATATTCAAGCGGCTTGATATTTGGAAGTCCGTTAACTTTATCAGTGACTCTATTGACATAATGATCGCGATATTTTTTCGCTCTTTTTCGTAGATAGTTCCTTGGTAACGAAGGAGAGAGAACATCTGAACCATGGAAAGCCTTATTTTCAAGATTGCATAATACTTCATTTGTAGTCATTTTGGCTTCCCTGCTGAAATGATGATTCGTTTCCTATGGCGTTAGCTACTGGTTCCCCAACCTCGTCTAACGCCTGACTATTTTTACAACCTAAACAAATATGTTTTGCCTTGTTCTCCACAGGATAACCAATTTCGTTCAATGCATTACGTAGGAGCAGAGCCACAGCTGAATTTAGAGAAAGATCTTTGATTGTTGCAAAATCTTTCACTTTGCCCCAGATAAATCTATCTACATCTATTAGGATCTTCATTTAATTTTTTAACAAAACTAAAATATTTAATAAGTATGGTTTTGTATGGTATGATATTAATACCATACATAAGTTAACAGAGGACAAGAGGAGGTGGTATAAAACCAGAAGACCTAGATTGGCAATAGAGATTCTAGCAGGGATTGCAATAAGCGGAAAATTATCGAAAGGTAAGGTGAAATCTCTTTTAAAAGGTCAATACTACCATGCGGATATTTTAAATGCTTTCAAAAAATTAGAAGAAAACAAATTCATAGAGGGTTCGCATATCAGGCTAGGAAGAGGAAGACCAGAAAGATACTATAAAATTACAGAAGAAGGGCTTAAGATGCTCATAGATGATGATCCCACACCTGAGAAATTTTGGAAAGCAGTGGTTGGTTTTTGCCACCACAATGACAAGCACGTAGGTCTGGATAAATTTGATGAATTCTATAGATTTTTTATAAGTAGATATCTTGAATATTCATCAGTTCATGCTTACTCATTTCAGTTAGATTCTTTTAATAAAATATGTAATAATTGGATTGAAAAGAACATATTAAAATCTGACAAAATTACTACTGATCAAAAGATCTTTGAAACTCTAGCATTATTTGAGCCTCCAATGACATTGTCAAAGTTATCTAAAGAAACAGGAGAATCTATTCCTCCTAAAAACATCGAAAAGATTCTTTCTAAATATACTCCTATAAAACATCATCCATTTGAGATACCTGGTGAGGGTCTTAGTGGATATTTAAAAAGCAGTAAGATATATGACACCAAAAATTGGGGAGATTTTTTAATTCATTACAGCGTAGGCATTATACAGGATTCTAAAGGTAATAACTTGTATAAATTGTCGTTATTTGGAATAATATTAGTACTCACTCTTGTTCGTTGTAATGACATGGGTAAATTAAAGCATGGTCTTTACTATCATAATATAACATTTCAGGATTATTATGACAAAATAGCATCAAATTATCAAAAAAAATTGCCACTAATTTTTGGAAAATGGCACTTATTAAAGAGGCTAATAAAGGAATTTTCGTCTTATAACTTTGATATTATATTAGATAAAGAGACTCGCTTAAGATCCATAGGTAGCTCAA
>JBEVTH010000108.1:0-7971 GCA_041156085.1 Candidatus Nitrososphaera maunauluensis | reverse complement strand
GTTGGAATTCATATTTAGTATTTGTCTCTTTCATGACTATTAATAACATAACTATGCACAACAGTTGCTTTGGAACAAAAATATTGATAGAAAGATACAATCATGCTAACTTCATTGACCTTTCGTTAACACTTCTAGGTTTATTTTAAATGCAGACCTACATGTGTTCCAACATTTACATTATGTTTTTGAGAAAACCCTGCCACAACTTCCAACACGTAAACTGCATTATTTGATGTAGGACCGTAAGAAGGACAGATCTGTCCAGGTATACATGGTTCTAAATTGTGTTCTATATGTATTACAGTACCTCTATTATCTAACCAGATAATATCTATGGGAAATTTCATATCCTTCATCCAAAAAGGATATAGTACAGAGTCTTTGAAAACAAACAGCATTCCTTCGTTCTCATTTAGATGATCCTTAATACTCAATCCCTTAGTTTGTTGTACTAAAGTAGTAGCTAAATCTGCAGTCAGAGTAAAGTTGTTTACTGTAACAATAGTGTGTGAATAACCATTAGTATTGTTGCTGTTAGAGGTGGCATTTGGAAGAGCGTCTGTGTATATAATTCCGCTTGTTATTTTGTTCGATTTGTACATTGTCGGCTGCAAGGCAGAGATAGAAAATAATAGTAGTAATAAAGCAGACAACACTGATATTAAGAAGATAGAAATACTCTCTCGCCTCTCACCTAAAGATACACCAGATGATCATCAATTAACCAAGGTACAAAAGTTTTTTGGATAGGGAATATTTTGTTTTGAGAACTTGCTAATAGACTGTAAATTGCTATGTATAGAAATTGGAAAACATGATAATGATTGCAACTACATTCTCTAGAGATTATGTGCAATTTTATTAATTTTATTAAACTAGAAGTATCTTTTTTATAGTTGGCTTATTGCCTCCTCAATACTCTGTCTGTCTGGTGCATTTACAGTTTGTTCGAGATACTTCATCAAGTCTTCTTTAGCGCCAATATTATTACTGAGTTGTAATCTTGCAACTGCACGATTTTTGTATATTGGTCCAAATCTATAAGAATTGATATCAATTGCTTTTCCATAGTATGACTCAGCGAGAGAATAATTCTTCTTTTTTAGATAATAGTTTCCAAGACCACGATATGCAAGGTAATATTTTGGATTAAGCTTAAGTGTTTTTTCATAGTAACCTACTGCATCTTCTAAATTAAGCTCATTACATGCACCCGCTAGTAGGCACCAAGCCTGGGCATTCTCATTGTCTAATTCTACTGCTTCATGCAGCTTTTCCATAGCATCATGAATTTTACCTTGCTGATGCATTTTTTCTGCTTCAAAACAGATCCTATTTGAATCTGTGAATTTCAGATTTTCATTTTTAAAGAGATCCTTCATATCTTTTGGAATGAGTATTATTGTGATCATATCATCCTGTTCCCAGTCATGTTCAAATTTTGATTCAGGAATTGCACCCATTCTATCAGGCTCTGGAATGTAAGTAAGAATTCTCCGTTCGTTAGAATCATAGCCAGACACAATAGTTGCATGTTGCACAATTTCGCGAATACCAGGAAGAATAACTATTGGAGGAATCCCCTGATCTATTCTCTTTTTAAGATCCTTTATTGAACCTTTGTAAATATAGGATGTAAAGCCGTGTCTTTCAGCAAGCTCTATTCCTTCCATTATTCCTGAACCTTTCATTCCAGAGTATTTTTTAGCCATCTCTATTTCTGTTTCTAATGGAATTTCTTCACCCCAATACTTTGTTACTACCTTAATTACCAAAGGAAGGTAAATGTTTTCATCCTTCTCATTAATCAAAGGTAAAGTAATGGAATGTTCTGGTTGCGATTGCAAGAAGTTTTAAATAGATTTCATGGAAATAAAAATCATTCTTATTATCTAAACATACGATCTCTCTAGGATCTATTTGATTCTTAATATAAAGAACAGCTTTGTATAATAAGTAATTGATTCAAATGGTAGCAGCCTCGTTGGCACTCAACACTTATCATAAATCTGTCACCAAAGGAGACAGATAAACAAATTTACTAATTGCGAATATTGGATCGGTTTGAAAGTTTGACTATAATTCAGTCGTTGTATAGCAAAACAAAAGGAAAGAAAGTTCTACTTTATATAGCGGTCAGTGATTAGATGTAATATCATCTTTTATGCGACGCAGTTAACACGTTTTTAACAAAAAACAAATCCGACCCTAAGTTAACATAACCATTGAATATTATTCTTATTTTATATGTTACTAACTAAAGTGCCAGAAAGTTTGATAGCAATGTAAAGCCATCATTGCCACTTTTTTCAGGATGAAATTGTGTACCAAAAATCTTCTTTTTCCTATGGGAAAAAAATTCATGTTTACAGTAATTAGAGCTTGCTAGGGAATCAAATTCCTGAGGAAGTCTTGACACGCAGTACTTATGACTTTCATAAACACTAACTGACTCTTTATCATGTATCAATAGGTTTGGTCTTGATATAGTTACAGATATTGTTCCATGAATACCACTATCCATTCTACAAATTGCTCCTCCAAGTGTTAATGCCATTATTTCTGCACCATAACAGATTCCCAATATAGGAATATCATATTCAAAACAATATTTTATGATCTTTGAATTTATGACATTGATCTCTTTACTATTCCTTTGACGTCCAGATAATATTGCTTTATCGAACTGGATATTATTGCTATTATTACTAATATCCATTTCGAAATATTTTCTACAGATATAATTTGCTTGAAGTTTATTTAGACAATCTAATATATTTGGCGTGAATGGCGAAAGATTATCTATAACAAGAAGTGGAATAGTCAATTGATTTTACTATCCAGATAATTAATGAATAAATGCATTATGATTTTCGTCGTGTCAAAAAATATTTGCGTAGCCAGTTTTACCATAGTGAATATTTTTTTTAAATATTTTCGAGAGCCTATAATTATATTGCCTGTATGAGCATCTAGTATTAGGATTTCTTTTGAGAGATCAGTATAGATCATAAATAATAAGACCTCTATAATATACAATTAAAGACTTTGCCCTTTAATAGTTGATCGACTTCCAACAAAATCTATATCTAATAGGTAGTTATAGAAAGGCATATGACTATGTTAATTCTAAGCATATTTCATAAAAAACTTTCTTAAAATAAGTAAATTTTTTAATTAATCTACTAACGTATATAACAAGTAAAGGGAAGCACTTATAAAATATGCTACATAATTTTAATTAATGTCCACAAAACAGAGGATAATGGCATATAGTATTGTTATTGCATTTGCAATAACGTTGGTCACTTTTACTGCTGCCTTGAGATTATCTCAACATTCAGCAGCGGCACAGTCTAGTGGAGCCAAGGTTACAATCCCGGCAGGAGCCTCTATCACTCCAGCAAATGGATTTTCACCAAAGTCAATTAATGTGAAAGTTGGTGATACTGTAACATGGACTAACAATGACAACACAATACATACAGTAATATCAGGTACGGGATTAAGTGATGCAAATAAGGGAAAAGATTTTGATTCTGGCCTTAGCGCATTAACAACCACAGGTAAAACATATTCTCACCAATTTATGAAGGCAGGGGACTTTCCGTACTTTTGCGAGCTTCACCCTGCGATGACTGGAAAGGTTACCGTGTCATAGAACAATATTGTCAAAGGCATATGAACATGCGTGAGATCATTCCTCCTCCCTTTTCTTTTGTAAAGCTTCGCTAATAACAATTAGTAATAAAGATATTTATTAATTTTGGCGATATTGTCTATGTTATTCATAACTGTATATAGCAATTACAACTAGAAAGCGTTATTAATTTACTCTTGCGAGCCCTTTACATATCAAATAAACTGCTACGTAGATAGGCACTCTTGTTGTTTCTTTCTTTATATTAAACGACTGACCCCTTAATTTTAGTTTTACAGCTACTTTCACTTCCACATTAACTTCTTTATCAGATAAAAGACACGCATCATTTAAAGGATCAAATGATTCAAATTCATCATTGCATCTCATTTTAGTTAATCCACTTTTGCTATTTATTGTACCTGCCATTCTGAATATCCTATGAACATCCATTGTTACCTGCGGATCGAGTTTGACCCCCATGTCTTTAGTCATTTTAAGCAATTCTGTTTTAAATCCGCTATATCCTCCTTTTTGTTGAACTATATTACGCAATTTAGTTATTGATGATTGATCAACTCCTAATTTTTGAGCCATTCTTCTGCGCCAGCCATACATCATTCCGCTCTTTGGAAATTTAATTAAGAACCCATCACTAGATACATCTGCTTTCCTTACACCGACACTTTCTGTCGTCATATCATTACCAATTAGATAGCCTATAATATCTGACCTAGCTTGCGAATCCAAACGATGAAATTCAGTATCTGAAATATTAATATGATATCCATTATTGCCTGAAAAATAGATTTGAATAGCCTTTTCCTTAACACCGAGGTCACATATTAATAAATCAACTAGATGCTTAACTTCTTTTTTTAAAGCATAGTTACATTTGTTGCAGGGGATGGATACATGATTTAGTTTTCCAGTTTTACAAAACATGCATATCTCAGTTTTAGTTTCTTGAGCTTCTCCACAATATGTGCATATAAAATATGAATGTAATAGTTCACAAGGTAAATGCAAATCCTTTGCGTCAATATCAAAAATAAGATCTGCGCCCATCCACTGCTTTTCCTGCATATCAAGAGTCGGAAATCTGTAGTACGCATTTGAGCAGTAAACATCCGAAGGAATATCTTTAATCAATCTTGCCAAAAGTTCGCCGATATTTCTAAATGCAAGGTGTCTGATCATTCCTGATCCAAATTGCATGTATCCAAATTCATGTTTTTCCATACGTTCTGGAACCTCAATAATTCTACTATATTTGAAATAATATTCTCGAAATGCATTTCTGAGAAGTGCTATATTTTTCTCCTTAACTTGATCATTATTATTATTAGTATTACTGCTTATCATAATGATTCTTCTTCAAATTGCGTCCAAACTGAATTGGATTTATTATGCCATTGCATTCTTCCGTTGCAAAACAAAGATTTTCGTTTCGGAGTTTTTCACAAGAAGGAACAGAATATTTTGTATGGCTACCTTTAAGACCGGCGAGGTGCTGCACCTGATACCGGGTAATCTTTTCATTATAATCAGGGGCATTATAAAATAGCATCACAATGTCATCTATACTTTTTCCGATCGTTAACATGTAAGTTGCAAGCATTAGCCTTGCAGAATGTGGAAGGTTTTCACCTTGGTTCATTATTTCTAATGCATGTTTGATACATGGAGGATAATAATCCTCTCCTTTATGTATACGATACTCATAATGGGGTACGAGTTTGACTCTCAACTCTTCCGCCTTTACTTTAATCGTTTCTGGTAACGTAGATAATGTCATCGATTTAACCTTATCATAAATCAAAGTACTTAGTTCACTTCGAATGAGCCTTACGGTTTCCTCAGCATCAAGATAGACATAACCTTTATGCACTAATCTATTGATCAATTTCCATTCTTGTTCGTGAAAATTGGAGGCTCGTATAAGATAATCAGTAACTCTGACTTTGAACAATCGATTATCTACAGAGTCAATATCAACAGAGACTTTGAACAATTCCTCAAAAATTTTGGAGAGGAGTAGACGTTTCTTTTGTTCACTTTTTTCTTTTTTTAAATCTTCGCTTAAAAATCTCTCTGCCCTCATTGCTTCAAACAAAGAATGCTTCTTTAGGATTATTCCGATTCCAATAGATTTTGCCATTATAAGCGTAACAAGAAAAGTGAGTATTTCAACTTCATATTTATCGAGTTTCTGATAGATTATTCCATTGATTAATTCTGTCTCAATTCTCTCTGCTGCTCTATTGATAATATGCTTCATCTCAGGTCGATTAAATTCCTCAAAATCAAAGCGTGTTTCTCGAATGTAATCTGAGGCTTCGTTTAGAAAAGGATACTTTGCTAGATCCCCTGTTCCAAGTTTTATATACAATATCGTCAGCAAAATTCATTTATATATACTATGATAAAAAGACCGATGTAAAATTATACGATCTTTTAAATGGATTGATACTTGTAGTAGTAAATACTACAGCAATAATAGCAGTAAGAAAACTGACTGCTAACCTTATTTTACAAAATATGAAAGTAAAACAGCAACGAAGTAAAAAAGATGAAATTTAAGGAGGTATAACATTTGTTAAAGTGGGTATATATTAAACAGTAATGAATACGAAAGTTAGCATTGAGTATTAGAGTAGGTTTTCACGTTTCAATTTCCGGAGGAATTTCAAATTCTGTGGATATAGCTTTGAAGATTGGTTGCAGCGCATTTCAAATATTTACTAGAAACCCAAGAGGCTGGGCTGCTAAACCTTTACAAGAGGAAGATGTAATTAATTTTCGCAAGAAACTGGCTAATAGCAATATTGATAGAAATTCTGTAGTTGTTCATATGCCATATCTTCCTAACCTTTGCTCCCCTAATAATGAATTGTACAAAAAATCAACTAGCACACTTATAGAGGAATTACAGAGGTCTAGCGCATTAGGCATCCCATACATTGTATTGCATCTTGGTAAATATGGTGGAACAGATAAAAATATGGGAATAAATCAGCTAATAGAAGCCTGCAATTTTGCATTTGAGAATTACCTTAAATCACCATTACCCTCGATATCATCATCGTTTCCAACACGATTAAAAGAAAAAAAGAAGAAAGATAATAGCAATAATGATAAAGATACTGTTACAATATTACTTGAAAATAGCGCTGGTGAAAAGAATAGCATAGGAAGCAAATTTGACGAGCTTGGCTTAATTCTTGATAAGCTCAGATCGTCTAATAATAGTCATCGTATTAATAATAGCTCTTTTGGCATTTGTCTTGATACATGTCATGCTTTTGTAGCAGGCTATGATTTGGGAACGAAGAATGGTGTGTATGAAACATTAGATAAATTTAATAAAGAAGTAGGACTGAAGAATCTAAAGCTCATACATCTAAATGATTCTAAAGATAAGCTGAATTCTAATCATGATAGACATGAGCATATAGGTTTAGGTAAGATAGGAAAAGAAGGGTTCAGAACACTACTCAACCATGAATCAGTAAAAAAACTGCCAATTATAATGGAAACTCCTATAGATAGCAAAAGAGATGATTCTGATAATTTAAAAGTTGTTCTAGATTTATCCACGTTAGCGCAACAAGACGACCTCTGATTTTAAGGCGAAGCAATTGCTAATGCAATACCTACTTGATTAATTGAATTGAGCTTACAGGATGAATTTCAGCATGTCCTTCTTCTCTTAGATCTAATATATAAGTTCCTGCTACCATCAAATTTTGCCCTACTTGGGGAAGAGGATTAAATACCAATCTTGCACCAAATCCATTACATTCACCTCTTTTAAAAGGTTCAATTTCTGATGATATTTCTGGATGGTGACATATCATGCGACCGATTTACAGAATACCTAAATCGTGGGGATTAAATGCAATGCATATATTATATATGAAACAAATCCAATTTCTATTTTATTTTAACCAAATACGACAATAGCTAAATAATATGACTAAATATGGTATCCTAATTTTTATCGGACTATTTTTGGCATTATCATATCCTACTGATTATGCTTTGTTTTGCTTTATGATGATAATTCAGCTATTCTACATTTACCTTATCCTTTTTTTCTCTGATTCGACCCGAAGGACTAGAAAAGAGGTTAAGCCAATATTCACTCAATTTTGAAGCATTTTTAACAAACTCATTATATGTTGCCATCCAAGACATTGCAGCAGTTTGCCACAAATCCATACACGTCGTCATAAATGGATTGCATTTATAATTATTATTCAAATCCTGTTTATTTGTGTCAGTATTATTATTTTCTGATGATGTTGATGACATAGATTTTACTG
>JBEVTH010000107.1:0-8089 GCA_041156085.1 Candidatus Nitrososphaera maunauluensis | reverse complement strand
TCGATATGCATAACAAAGAAATTGTGGGGATAGGGTAGATAAGTGAACAGAGCTATGATACGTGTATCCTTGTTTAAATATTATAAGCGTAAATGTTTATTCGTAAATTGAAACAAGATGTTTTCAGAAAATCGGTCTATCTGAAAATGTCCCTGTGATATCATATATTAACATCCATTCTGATTTATATGTCTCAAAACTATCATGAATAATACAAAATAAATCATATGATATAGAATTTTAAAGAATTTAGAATATTTTATGATGATAAAAACTATGAATTATTGCTAAATATCTATCAGTATTCAATACGTGAGAAAATTTTGCTCGAACACAAATTATTATTAGATTTTATTGTATTTTATTGCTAAAATGCCCTTTATCCAGTCTTAACATCTTTTGGGGATCAAAACCGTTAATCAAAAATTAATAGAATTGCTGCTGCTTTTTTTGAAGATAAGACAATTACCGTTTCGTGGTGTTGAGCCATCAGCACAGAGCGGAAGAGGAGGTGGAGGTGATGATGAAGATGATGATGTTAGAGATGGCTTTGTAACTGATGGAGCTGAGTTTGATGTTGTTGATGTTGTTGTTGATGCCGCTTCTCCTGTTCCTTGTGATGACGAAGATTGAGTACCTGTCAATGGTTGTTGTGATGGTGATTGTGTTACTTCTGTATTAGTCGCTGACGTTGGACAATTTTCAGATACGGATACAACGCTACCATCAGGACATGTTTTTGTTTGTGACTTAGTATTATAGTTACGAAAGCCTATATACTTGCGGAGGAGTCACACTTCAATATTAATGAACAATAGACAGTCCTTTAATATAATTGCGATATTAGCCTTCACAATAATAGTCATGTTGTTGGTTTCCTTCCCACTTCACCCTGATATCTATTCGTTACCGAGCGGCCGCGGTCATTCATTTAGCCCAGCCGGTGCTGGAGGTATCGGCACGGGCGCGGCGACCAACTCGAAGTGCTCGTCGAACCAGATCGACATCGGCGGCACGTGCACGAGCAAGGCCGAGGTGTCGAAGCAGATCATCTCGATCACGCAGGGCGTCATGCAGAAGGAGGACGCCAAGGGGGTGCTCCTGCGCGTCGACGTCGACAACGGCACCGTCGTCAACACCGGTCTCGGGGATTCCCAGGAGGGAGTGCCGGCGACGCCGGACATGAAGTTCCGTCCCGGCTCGATGGCGATCCCTATGCTCACGACTCTGGTGCTGCAGCTGCAGGAGCAGGGCAAGCTCAGCCTCGACGACACCCTGTCGAAGTGGTTCCCGCAGTACGCCAACGCCGACAAGGTGACGCTGCGGATGCTTTCGAGCGTCACCTCCGGCTACCCCGACTACATCCAGGAGAACCCGCCCTTCCAGGCGGCGCTGCTCGCGGAGCCGTTCCGCCACTGGACGGACGACGAGCTGCTGCAGTACGCGTTCGCGCAGCCGATCGTCTGCGACCCGGGCGCGTGCTTCCACTACGCGCACACCAACTTCATCATCCTCGGTAACGTTGTCGAGAAGATCACCGGGAAGTCGATCACCAATCTCTTGCAGCAGAAGTTCCTCGGTCCGCTCGGGCTCACCGAAACGAATATCACGAAGCTCCCGGCCATCCCTTCACCCGTACTCCACGCGTACACGTCGGAGCGCGGTGTCTACGAGGAGTCGACGGGATGGAGCCCGTCGTGGGGCCTCGGCGACGGACTCATCATGACGTCGACGCTGCGCGACATGACCACGCTCATCAAGGCGGTCGGCACCGGCAAGCTGCTCTCGAAGGAGTCAGCGAGCAAGCAGGTCGAGGATCTGTCGAAGGGCCTGCCGGGTGCGCCTGGGCAGCTCGGCTACGGACTCGGGGTCGCCGTCGGCAATGGGTGGGTGTTGCAGAACCCGGTCTTCAACGGATACGAGGGGATTGCCGCGTACCTGCCGTCGCAGCAGCTCTCGATCGTGATCGACAACACGCACGGCCCGAACGCCGCGGAGGGCACGAGCATCGCCACCGACATCTTCAAGGCGCTCGCCGCGTACCTGGCCCCTACTAATGCTCCAAACACCGCCATAGTCCAGCCCAGCAATTGTAATGTCCCAACTTCAGTACACAGACTAATCAAAAGAATGTTGTAGTGCACCTGCCACCACAAATTGTGCTAACATTACACATCCAAGCAGTGTGCTTAACACGACTGTAGTGCCGACAGAGAATTGTTCTCATTATACAGAGAATTATTCTCATATCATGACGAATTTCAAATTAGATGCATGCTGCATAAGTCATATCCATTTTTGAAATTCAATCCCAGTAATGAAGGTCCATATTTTAAGCTAGATGATTTGGGTATTAAGATAGAGGCTAAATCAAAGTTAAACAGAAATTATCTGGGTAATATCCTCGATCCATCCATTCCATTAGACAGAATCATTTGTCTGAAGCTGTTATCGAAAGATGTCTTTGAAGCTAGTCGTTTGGAGGAGGCATTTAAAAATTCAGAAACAAATATTGCTGTAATCAACGTATCATATAGCCAATTTGGAGATTTATTTGCGGCTTTTGCATATAACCTAGATAATGTGGGTTTCAATCTGATAGAAGAATTTAAAGAAGCAATAAAGATAGTAGAACGAAAAAATAAGGCAGTCCTTCTTTACAGTGAACAGGTTTCACTAGGACAATCATACTCCATTTGTGCTATTGCTCTTGATAAAACTACGATAAAAAATTTTGGATCGAGATTAGATAAGCTAGAAAAAGATTACAAGATTGATACAAAAACAGCAGATGGCTATTACAGATTAATAGATGAAGCTAGAAAATTAAATTAATCAGGGACTATCACAATTTAGCGAAATGGTGTCCAAGCTACTCTATATTTTTAAAATTTTTGGAGATGTTTTTGACACCATATTCAACGTGTATTTCTTTGCTCTTGTCATTTCACTGCTCTTGCATTATTGCATCTATTTCACTCTTAATATTGATGATTGCATCTAACTGTTGTTTTTGTAAGCTCTATTAAAAACGAATTCCATCTAAGTCAAAATAAATCGATACTTAAATGTAGTATTCCAATACCTTTTCAATTGCCTCTCTATCCTCATTAGCTGCATATTCCTGATATCTCGTAAAGTCACGTGGAGTAATTATACCAACAGGTTTGTTTGTATTATCTTTATCATCAAAAACAAGTAGATGTCTTACATTGTTTTGTATCATCATATCAGCTGCTATCGACGGAGAAGAGTTAGTATTAATAGTAATAAGAGGAGAAGACATTATCTCTTTATTTGCCATTGTACTAGTACGTACATCATTTATACACACCTTCCTTACTATATCACGTTCAGTAACTAGACCTTGTGGTTTACCATCAGCATCAACTACTAGCAATGAACTCACGTTCTTGTCTTTCATTTTCTTAGCTGCTTCCTGAACAGAATTCGTTTCTTCAATAATTTCTAGTTTTTTCCTCATTATATCAGTGATGGTTAAGGTCATAAGAGTATACAATTGTCATTTGACTTTTAAATATAACTACTACAAGGAACACTACCTAATAGAAAGTTAAAGATGTTAAATTCCAATCTACTGAAGCCAAACGACGGATCTTTCCAGCAGTTGATATAAAACGTTCTCCAAACGAAAAGATCACATTTGTCTATGATGGTTACGAACTCGAACCTGCTGCTTCCAAGATATTAAAGTACTATTATGATTTAGTAGTGCCATTTCAGGAATTTAAAGAACCATAACGTAGGAAACAGAACTCCTCCTCCTCTTTCACAGTTGATTAGGAAATTTATAAAAATGGATATAATGGTGAAGGCAAACTTCTTGCGTGAATATCCTATAACTGCTAACTCAGAGACCGTGGTTTAGTAATAGTTCAGAAAGATGAATGATAATATGATAATCCTAGGATACCGTAGTTTCTGTTAATGAAACAATAAATAATAAATCCGATCAATCTACAATTGGTATGACTTAGGTTAGAAGATTGAAATGAATGTGTTAGATGAGATTGTATTTTTAGTGTTTAATGCTTTCTCAATTGCTAGATTTCTATATTTTAATGTCTGGATCTATGGTTGAGCTAGCGCTCCGTTTTGTTGTTTGAAAATACTATCAAATTAACACGAATACACGATAATGCAAGTATAGTTATCAATAATAATCCATGTATTTTAACTACTATGGACAGTCGATTATCTACCTTTCTTGGGCCGTGGGCCTTATTAATATCTCATTGACATTCACATGGTTTGGTGATTTTATTGCATACAAGATCGCGTTTGCTATATCTTCTGATTGTAATGTTTCCATACTCTTTGAAGCTTGTATAAATTTCTCCATGGATTCATCTGTAATTGTTTCCAAAAGTTCTGTGGATACAGCTCCTGGTTCAATACATGTAACTCGTATATTATACTTAGGACTTAATTCGTTTCTTAATCCTTCACTAAACGCAGTAATGGCATGTTTTGTGGCACAATAGACACTTCCCCCAGCAAACACTATTCTTCCTGCAACAGAAGAGAGATTGACTATATGTCCTGATTTTTTATCTAACATATGTGGAATTACTGCAGAAGTGCAGTAGAGAACTCCTTTGATATTCACATCAATCATCTGCTCCCATTCTTCCACTTTGTTGTTCTTGAAAAAGCTCAGAGGCATCAGTCCAGCATTGTTAATTAGAATATCGACTTTTCCCCATTTTTTAACCACAGTATCAACAAATGAATCACAATCTGATTTGCTTGTAACGTCTAGTTTTTTTTGTATAAATATTTCTCTTCCTTGTTCATTGTTTTTGACAATCTGCTTTTCTAGCTCTTGTAATCTGTCTACGCGCCTTGCTCCAACTGCTACTCTTATACCCACTTTTGATAATGCTAATGCAGTAGCATATCCTATACCGCTACTTGCTCCCGTGACTATTGCAACTTTATTATTTTCCAACGTTTAAACACATGTCAACATGATTAAAGAAGCAACCTATGAAGATACAAGGTTTTTAGCTACTTCAGAGATGATAGATAAAATCGGTGTATATTTTTGATAGGAATGTTCAGTTGATAATAACTAGATATAGTATCCTGATTTTATTGTACTATATACCTTTGATTTTTATCGATTATCAGTAATACCAGTCAAAGATAATATGAAAACGTTAGTTACGATCTAAGTTAAGGTATTGAAATGATATGATAAGATATTCCGACCAGCACTCAAAGACATGTGGCTTTCCTTTTAAGATGGCTTTTAATAAGTTCCAATACCACCTCTTGGTTTGCCCTTACCGCCATATCATTATGAAGTTCTTCAAGTTCTTTCGAATTGAAGATATACCTATTATTATCATATGGCGGCAACTCATCATTTCTGTAGACACAACAGGCCTTTACCTCTTGTGCAGATTCTGAATGATAGATCGTTCTTCTCTTTTGGCTAGTCGGATAATTATATAATGTATATTCAAAGATTTAAGATTATGCCTTGAGTTTATTGACTTGTATACATATGATGTTAGATATACAACTACCTCCCTCCTTTGCTTCACTATAAGTGCTCTAGCCTTTTAACGTCGATCCCTTTTTACCATTCTGTCGGCATCTATTCCATTCTAGGAAATAACCTTGTTTGTATTTTCTGTGTCATATATTTCCAAGTCTTGACCGTCCATTAGGAATACATACAACGGCTACAGAACCCACATGCATGTGACATCAAGTTCTTTTGAACCATATGACCTTTTCAAAAAAGAACTGTACGGGATACTAAAATTGAAAGGTTTGAGATTGTTTGTATTATCTGACTCTCATCCGATATAAACCGGTTTTAAATCTCGTAATAGGATCTCTTCTCAAACTTTATAATAAAATTACAGTCTTTTAATGTATGGTAGAATTAGGATTTTCTGACATGCTTAGCGTGGCACAGACAATTGGAATAGTAGGAACTATGGTCTTGACATTGTACTTCTCAAAAAGACAAATACAAAAACTATCGATAGATGTCGAAAGCAAAGTCCTTAATGACCTGGATGAAAAAATTCATAGGATGGGAGAGATGATAATTGAGCGTCCAGAATTAGGAAAAGTAATAACTAATATCCAGACGGACCGTTGGTCTGTGGACTTGCCATTTGCGTTTTATGTACTCTACATCTGCTCCCATGCTTACAGTATGCGTCAAAGAAAAATACTAAATGACAATGAATGGAATGGCTGGTTACAATGGATAAGAAATTGTTTTGAACAAGGAACAATAAAAGAACACTGGAAGAAAGTCGAATCTGAAAAATGGTTTGATCCTGCATTTCAGAATTTCATAAATAAAGAAATAATGGCAAGAGAAATAACATGAAATAAACTTCGGATGTCCTATATGTGATAGAAGAATTACTCAGCTTTTAACCTTTTTGAGCCGATCCTATTTTGTAACCAAACCTATCATCCTCAACTGGATCGCACATCTCATAGCCTACCATAAATCCATTTCCTTTGTCATCTTCGAATTCCACTGCAACATTGATATAGGGATCTTCCAGCATTTCTAAGAGAACGCAACGATCCAACTGCTGCCACTTTGCATATCAGTTTTTGCAAAAACTTTACCAAGTGGTTTACCTTCATCTGAAATGAAACTCAAAACAACCTATACCATCTGTTAGGTCATGATAGCCTCCTGCACCTGCTTGATCATTTTTGTCTGACACTATTATCCACCATTGTCCTTTCGGAATATCTGATTGCTTTGCATAATATGTCAATTGAGCGCAAATTATGGCTGAATTACAGAAATGGTATCTGAACCGTAGTTGGCTACGTATATGTCATGATTAGCCGGATCATAAAGAACACCATACGGATTGATGCCAACTCGTATAGTTGAAATTATATTGTTTTTGGAACTATCAATTACGGAAATATTATTTGAGAAGGTATTTGCTACATATATCTCATCACTGGCAGCGTCATAAGCAATTCCATTTGGTCCGATACCTACTGGTATAGTTGCAATCACTTTGTTTTTTGAACCATCTATTACAGATAGCGTACCTTTAGTGTGAACCAATCCGCTATTTGCTACATATATCTCATCATTGGCAGCGTCATAAGCAATTGCGGAAGGACCTATGCCTACTGGTATCGTCGCAATAACATTATTCCTCAATGTGCTTATGACTGATACTGTATTTGTTTCTTTGTTGGTCACATATATGTGTCCGTTACCAGAATCATACGCAATGCCTGCAGGATTGAAAAAGCCTTTAATATTATCGACTATAGTATTTGTATGACCATCTATTACGGATACAGTATCTGACCCAAGATTAGGCACGTACGTATTACCATTAGCATCGTCGTAAGCAATGCCGCTAGTACTGTTGCCGGGAAAATTCCCCACTGGTATCGTCGCAATAACATTATTCCTCAATGTGTTTATGACTGATACGTCTTTTGAGAATGTATTGGCTACGTATATGTCATCACTCCCAGGGTTATATCTTATTGCCTGAGGCTTTTTGCCAACTGAGATCGTGCCAACTAAGATTTTTGTTGAACTATCTATTATTGATACCTTTCCTGCCATGATGTTTTTGCCATAATTAGTTACGTATATGTCCTTGTTAGTAGAGTCATAAGCAAGTCCAAGAGGACCTGAAAACCCTTTAATAGTGGTAACAATTGGGGGCTTTGGTGATGGCGGTATTTTTTTAGCCTCATTGGTTATAAGGCATACCCTGGTTTGATCGGCATCTACTCTACCAGAGCAACCTGATGAAAAGCTTGAGATATAACCGGATGGACCAGTTTCAGTAACCTTGTATGGACCTGATTTCAATGATACGGTTGTACCTCCTTCTCTTCCACTACCAGGAAAAGAATTGGGTGAAGGGTTATTGCCAGTAACAGTTATAGTAAAGTCTGATGGGTTCCTAACACCAATGCCATTGTTAATGATCTTTTTAGTTACCATCAGCTTTGCCATTTTTGGAGTTGGCTGATATCCATTAGTAATAGTACATTTGATCGGTATGCCTCCCTTAGCAGCACCAGAACATCCTGAAGA
>JBEVTH010000106.1:0-8409 GCA_041156085.1 Candidatus Nitrososphaera maunauluensis | reverse complement strand
ATTCCTATATTCCTTGGAACAGTAATAGGTTTACCATTAGTCATAACGTTAAGCACTGGATGAAGATGAGTTACTAGTGATCCTTCGTTATGGCTTGTTATAGAAGCGCCAGTCACTATAACCATGGCAATAAATGCTACTATAACTGCAGTGCCTATTAAAAATATTTTCATCATACTTTTTCTGGTTTTACGACGACTAACTGCAAAGTAACTATCATCTCTTTCCTTTTTTGTCCTCTTATCATTTCTCTTATGTGTCATTCCAGCTGACCAATCGATACTATGTATAACTAAAGAGGCGTACTCTGATTCTCTTAGTATGTATTTGAACATGTTTTGCTGTGAAACAAGTGCTCATGTAGGTATGGAGATCTACTGTTAAAGGCAAGGAAATAATAGAAATAAACGCAATATTCATTTTTGTGTTAGCCCTCCTTATAGCATCAGACACACACATTCTGGCAATAATACCATTGTATTTTTGTTACTAAAATATTTCATTATCTTTATCCGATAAATTTAGGACATCTGAAAATGATAAGGCTTACTCACTTGCTGGGAGTTCTTAAAGAATATCCTATGAGTGAGCAAGTAATAAAACATATCTTTTCTATGATCAAACTTTGGGAAAAAGGATAGCAGAAAGTGAGATATATTTTGGTATTTCTTTTGATAATGGTTTTGATGCTTGCACCAGTATTAACTTTTGGTCAAAACAACAACCATCAACCATCAAATTCTTCGCAAAATAAATATCAATTAGTCAAGTCAAATCGTAGTGAAGGGTTTGTTTTTCAATATAATGCATCAAATAACGATAGGATGAATCCACTTGTTTATACTTATGACAAAGCAAAAGGTCCAAGCTGGATTCTGACAGTACAAAACAATTTGACATATGCTGATAGCCACGATGCAAAAACTATTATAAAATTGCAGGAACCTGCGCCAAGCGAGAAATTCATTGAGATTGCAATGTACAGCGATGCTGCCTCTAACAGGTTTTGGACTGCTGCAAATACAAAAGAGACAGGTTTTGTAAGACTTTATGATAAGGATGGGCGATTTGGATGGTCAAGAAACCAGCCAACAATTGTCAGTTATGATACTAATCAAGGTCTAACTGTTAGCGTCGGTACGAGAGTCTATGTTGACAGATTATCTACAAATGGTTTCACACTTGGTTCTATCTCTGTCTACGGCAAAGACGATCCAGGATCTCTTCTCAATACTCATGCAGGAAACATATTATTTAATGTACTTTACGGTGATCCTGCGAGTTCTCCAATTTATTATTTGCCATTAGGAATGTTAGTTGGGGTAGCGGGGATTGTTGGTGCATTACTTGTATACAAGAGAAGGAATGTTGTAAGGGACTAAAGAGATATCAGAAATTCCCAAATCTTTCTTTAGGGTACAGTATCTAGAAATGGAAAATAGCATCACAGATCATCTATAGTAATGTAAAGGATATTTTAGATCAACACCGGTATATGTTTGATACACTCTGAAACAAAGCGATGTTATCGCAGAACAGAATCAGAGAAATTGAGGAAACGGTCCACCTATTAGAAATAGGCTGTTAAAAACAAGATGAAATTTTTGGAGAAATAAACCACCTGAACAATAGCTGACAAGTTTTTTAATTTGCTCAATACTTGGTGGAATGCAAATGAGTCACAACTATGTCAAATATTTCTTTGACTCATAATAGGAAGATAGTCAATCTGCATAGAAAAGAAAAAGATAAAGAATTCCACAAATTAGGATGGATTATCAATATAGATAAAGATAACATAAAGTTGGTCAAGATATTTGTCCAGTTGCATGTTCTATTTGCAATGTACACCTGTAGATAATAGGTCCACACTGTCTTGCAAACTGTGTAAAGATATGCACATTAAGGATGTAAATAACTTTCCAGATGAGAGCAGATAGAAATTGAAACATGAGAAAAGACACAAACTCCAGCTTTTTTATGCAATACTCTGCGCCATCGAAGACGATATATCACTTCATCAGATGGCAAGACCGACTAGAATACAGCACTATTCTAGACTGTCCTATGACAAGATGATGAGTCATTTGATGGAATTAGAAGGAAGGGGAATGATAGACCGTTCGAGGAATGGTTTAGTATTAATAACTAGCAAAGGAAGAGAATTCATAAAACAGTATGGTGAATTGATAAACCTAATTGAAAAAACAGGTCTCTAAGAGAATATATTGTGACATGTCAGATATCGGAATATTCATTCTATAGGCTCTCTTTAAATGAGTAATCCTTATTTAAGATTATAAGGATTTCCTGTATACAATATGACCGTATTGGATCCAGCCATACTAAATCCATTTATGTTACTGGATCCATCCATCGCACTACCACTCACCTTTTTAGTAACAATTGCTTCTTTATCTATCTCTTTTGTAATTTCATGGCATTTTTTTAGATCATATAGATTTTCCAGATTTGGATACCTTCTAGGATTGCCTATAGGTTTTGCAGTTATAGCAATCTCATTTGTATTTGAGCAGTTAGGCTTAATTTATGCAAATGACAATTCACGGTATCCTGTATTCTTTTGGATACAACTAACTCTCCAGTCAGAAGCGTTGGTATTAATAGCCTTATCATATCGCTTTAAGACTAGGTGTAGTGATTATGATGAGAATAGAACTAATTTACCTGTATCAGAACACCGTCATCATATTAATGCATCTATAAGAGCCAGAGAAATTTTGGGTGATTGTCTGCCTATGCTAATGGTTGCAATTCCTTTCATAGTTCCTATATCTGAACTGATCTTGGGGCCAGACTTTAATTATTCTGGACTCGCAGATTTGAGCTTTTTCATCAGATTATACAATATGGTAATACTCGGTTACATCTTTGCTAGTGCTGTTGTATCGCTAGTAAAAGCTGCTGATATTAAATTACTCTATATTCCAGCTGCATTTGCACTATTATGGCTTGAGCAGTATTCGTTAATGATTACATATTTTGATAACAGTACAATTGCATTACTTGGTTCAATAATCGCTCGCTTAGCAGGGCTAGGTTTGTTTGCAGATGTTGTATATAATTCAAGGTCACGATTGGGGAGAAAAATGGAAATTGAAACATGAGAAAAGGCAAACCAAGCTGCAATACCAAGTCGTATACAGCACTGTTCTAGGATGATGACACTTTACATCTCCTCTCTATTCTCTTTTTTTACCTTCGTATTGTATTTTGTTGGTTTCCTTTCGATTATCTGTTAACATCAAGTAAATTGATAAAACTATGCAAAACATAGCAGTCCTATTTCATATTCAAGATATCTCTATACTATACTACTCTATCAGTTAATTCTGTCTACGCAAAAGTTTTTTTTTGTATAACCTATTTTATGGAATTCATTACAAAAAATTGGCGTTGAACCTATCAAGACATTTTTGCATGCAGGACATCTGATAACTCTATTAAGGCCCTCTAAAGTTAGAGATGATGCACACCAGAAGCAGAATCTACATAATAAGAAATGTTTTGCTCGTTCATTCTTTGAATAGTATGCTTCTGATACTTTTTGAACATATGTGTATCGTCCATTAAGAATGATTGTAATAGTAGTATGGCATTCTCGCATTTACTTTCTCTCTTTTTCGATCTGCAAGATATGTTTGAAAATCAGCTAACAATAATTCTAATTTTGGTGTGTTGCCATCCCATGTTTGGACTACCTGTACCTCTTCTTCTTCATTGCATAGAGGGCATTTTGATTTTAGTGTACCTGGTATTATTAACATATGATGAAAAGAAATACCGTTGTTGTTCCAGTAGTAATAGTCGTTGGTTTTGTATAGTATTAGCCTCTGTTTCGAAAAATCTAAGAATAAATTAGATAGAATGTATTCTTGTGTAAGAAACCTTCTAAATTCTGCTATATACGTTGAATCTATGAATTCTTCTATCTCCTCTAAGGTGATTGCTTGTACTGGTTGATAGATATGAAAACAATTACCAGCCCACAATATAGTTGGATTTGCTCCATGCAGTAGTTCCTTAATATTTTGCAAAATTGCATACAGTGCTTCCACTTGATCTACTAGTCGGCTATCGAAATGCGGAACTGCTCCAAATGATAATATCGAACTATTCATATCAATCAAAATAAAATCAGGAGTTTGCCTGTTGAGTCCACTGTCATCGATATTTTCTTCTGTAGCATAACAACTCACTTTACAATCAATAAAATCAGATTGTTCATAAGCTCTAAACATCTCTTTTTTGTTATAAACTATAAATTCTTCTCCAGATGAATCTTTAGTGGATATGGCTCTTGGGAATATTTTATCTTCCGGGAAATGTCTTAAGATAAAATTGATTCCTTCTCTTACCTTCCTGCTCATCTGTGATTGTTTCTGTTGTAATGATGACATTCCTGTTATAGTTTGACAATACAATGGATCTGTTTTATTACTTGCTCACTTATTGGATATTCTTCAGGGACTCATGTTGAGTGTGTAAGCAATATCGGTTTCATAAACCATACGTACAAAATGGCCAATTTAATAAAAGGTAAATGAAAAAGAAGAGTAGAATAGATCTTTCAAATGCAAGCGTTGTGATATGATATTCGACGAAGAGCGATAGAAGAGGCATGATAGAAAGGCTCACTTTGGGAAAAAGAGATGGCACAAAAGGAGAAAGCAACAACAACTCATATATCCTCTAAGACATCTCTGCTTTTGGTTGATATCTCATAGAATTTCTTATTTCCCGGGAGCAGGTTTTCTATCTCATTATTAATTTTATCTTTACTCAACTGACGTTACCCCCAGACTATGCTGTATGAAGTTTTATTCTAATAATGCTAAATCTATAACATAAACTTTCAAGAGTAGTTTAGTTTAGTTTTTTATGCCCACATTTTTTTATTACTTGTTCAGTATACTTACAAGATGATTGAAGAAACGAAGGAAGAGCTCAACACAGCAGGATAGTATTGATGATCAATTAATCTAAAATTGGATGAGTCTTTCAGGTATGGCCAGAATTTTCATGTGGTATCATGAATTGGATACTCAAACTCACAATATATAATGCTGCTAACATTATTCCTTCTCTTAGGCCTATTTCCCTTTTAAACATAGGTATCAATGCAATAATTGTTACTGTAGTCACAAGAATCACTTGATAAGAAAGCATTGTGTTAGGACCAATTATAGAAAAGAATCCACCATGATATATTGCTCCAAAGACAGCAACTGCAAGCAACAATGTGTTATTCAATATTTTTGAACCTAGGACATTTGATACAGCAACATACGTGCCTGCAGCACCTTTCCTCGCCAAAATCATTAGTGAAATCTTTTCTGGCATTTCTCCTGCTATTGGACTAATTATTACCGCTAGAATAACTGCGGATATGCCCATATCGATAGAAAAACCTTCTAGTGAGTGTATGAATGGCTCTGCACCTATTAAAATTCCTGCTGTTCCAGCCACAAAGATCAAAATTGCTTTTAACATTTGTTTATCAATGCGTTGAAGATCTTCTCTGACCTCAGCCAAGTCAGGTTCTGATTTGCTTGCTGCAGTTGCTGCAGTTGATGTTATTGTTGTTTTTGATTCTCTATCTCTCCTTCCTTTTCTATTGATTTTCATATCAATTTTGTTATCAAAATCGTTTTTTGCAAGTTTATTACTTGATGCAGAAACCGATGATTGATTATTCTTTTCTATTTTCATTTCATACAATGCCATCACAATATATGCAATAAACATCCCAGTGAATATTAATCCATCAAGATAATTGTATCCGTCTATAAATAATATGGCGCTTACTATAGCTGTTATAATGAGAAAAATCGTGTCTAGTTTAAATGTGCTTACATCAATGCCTTTGAGAGGTGCTTTTGACAGTTTTGTTGTAGCAACAATTAACATGACCGACAAACCAAGAGTCATCATCAACAGGTTGCTTCCTAGTCCTGCACCAAGAGCGATGCCATAATTTCCAGCTATAGCAGCATATGATACTATTGCGATTTCAGGAAGAGTTGTAGCTATGCTCAGAACTGTTCTGCCGACAAACTTTGCACCATATTTGATAGACAAGTATTCAGCACCATAAGATAGAGCCCAGCTAGCAACAATTAGTTCGCTTAGCCATATCAACATGCTAATTAGATTACTTTCAGTCAAAGCTATTTCTTACCCTGTTGTCATTCTACAATTTGCTAGAAGTTAAAACACAAGCATTTTTTATTCTTCTTTCTCTCTATCTCTTACAGACCTACACTCTCAGAATTAGTCTAATGTTTTGATTTTGCGTTATTTCGTCTTCTATAACGCACAGTATTACGTAAAAGAGTAATAGTTTATGCATTTTCCTTCTTGCTTCAGTTTCCACCTTTCCTCCTCCCTGGTAAAATTAATGAATTACCCACTTAAGTAGAACGTTTGCTTTGTGTTGCAATAATATTATTTACATCCTTAATGTGCATATCTTTACACACTTTGCAAGACAGTGTGGGCATATAATTTAGATAAATTTTTTGTAATACGTCACTGAAACAAGTAGCATTAGCTATTAAACCAATTAAAGCATATGATTGGTGGTTGATATACTGATGGCTAATTAAAAGGGTATGTATAATCAATTGGTTTAATTTGTTCGCTTCTTTGGAGTAATTAAAGAAAGACTAACATGTTCGTATTGTAAGCCAATAGTGAATTTTGATTTTGTCTGTGACACACATTTGCAAATATTAATCTAAAAATTTAGTTAATAGATAGAAACATTTATTCCTATACCATGCGCCAGGACAGATTATAGGATTCATCGTACTGGAAACTATCATGTCATTCCTAACAATGATTAATCAAAAACTAAGGAGATTAAATCACTACTGATTTTTACCTCTACCTTTTTTTCCAATATGTCTTCAGAAAGTTCTGAAACCAAAGTTTTAACGTAGAGCGACCATTTAATTCCAAGATCATGGTGAATATTGAAGCGGTACGAACCATTTTTATTTTCTATATTATGCTGCATCCACGATACAGTTAACCAGGTACGCAGAACTTCTATAAAGTCATCGATGCTATGGCTTGATCTCATGAAAGTTAATATATTTTTGAATGTGCCTTTTTCAATCTTTTCTGCAAGATGTATTATCTGTTCATCTGTCATCTGGTTTATGACTTCTTTTAAGAAAGGTTTTGTCATTGGCAGAAGTCCGACCTTTCTTTCATATTTTTCCCATTGTACGTGATTTAAGAAAATTTTATAAACAAATGTATTGAGACTGATCTTTTCTAATTCAGCTTCCTTTCTTAGTTCTTTTATAAGGGTAGAATCTAACCTAAATGTAATAGTTTCAGTACGAGCCTTCGTTTTATCAGATTCTCTATTAATTCTACCCATATAACATCTGAATTAGTTATGGCTAGGTTAAAAAAGATGTTGTGTTTCTACCTATAGAATCCAAGTAGATGTGACATATTGTCCTTCTTCCCAAAATCAAAGCTTATTTTGTGCCAATACCTTGAAATATGTTTCACAAAAGGGTTTGACATTATTTATTATAGTCTCTACCTTTGTTCTTTGATTAATCTGTTCTGTATTCTCTCTTGTTACTATTAATGCACATATTCCTATGTGTGTCACCTCCAACGTCATTGTAATTATATCCATCTCATTAATTGACAATGCTATGCCTCCAGTAACTGAATTTGGTACCCGTGTTATTACCGATAGAACCATTAATACTACTGTACCCCTATCGCTACATAATACCATAATTATCCCCATTGTTTTACTATAGGCAATACTGTAAAGAGTTGTGTTATTCCAGCTAAGACAAAGAACATACATGAATTAAGATTTCTACCAATTCCGTTGTATGCAAGTATTTGGATGGAAAATCTCAAATATTATTTCCAAGCGATTTGAAAATAGATTTAGTGCTTGATAGCAGTAGTCTTAGTTTAGAGTTACTATAATACCTCATCTATCGTCTGCTCTTTTCCACTATGAGTAGGACCAAATAATTGTTCTACCTAAATAGCAAATTCTACATGAGCACAATCATCTGCTTTATCGTATTTACAATAAGGAACTCCATTTTTTATTTCAATGTCTATTTGAGTTTGAATCGTTGCATCATAAAGTATTGTTTGTTTATCATTGATAAATTTCAGTAAAACTATGGAATTGTCAGTAGAAGATATAGATGTTTTATTATCTGAATTTAGCCAACGCATAAAAACAAAAGTCTCTTCTTCTATAGTCTCACAGTTGTTGAACTTATTTTTCTGACTACTGTTACTATCTGAATCATCGGCCGATTTTTTTATTTCTATAGTCTTCCAGGTTGTGTTAAGTTAATGATCCTTTACAAATATAATCAATAAATTCAT
>JBEVTH010000105.1:0-8427 GCA_041156085.1 Candidatus Nitrososphaera maunauluensis | reverse complement strand
TTACAGGTGATGTGAATTTTTCAGAATCTGAAGTTGTCGATCGGCTGCTAGAATTGTTTGGCCATGATAATGTAGAAGTTATTCCTGGAATAAGTTCAATTCAAGTTGCAGCATCAAAGTCCAGAGTACCACTGGATAAGGCACATATTGTTACTTTCCATGTAAGTGGTGATATTGAGCAAAAAAAGTTGGAATTGATCAAAGCAGTATCTGATAAGAAAAGTGTAATTTTATTACCACGACCGTGGGCGAAAGACAGCACGAGGGAATTTATGCAATCTGAGATTGCTATTTTCTTGAAAAAGAATGGAATTGATACCTCAAATCTTAAAACGTGGGTTTTTGAGAATCTAACGATTAATAACAAAGAGACTATTTTCAAAGGCAAAGTTAACGATTTGGAGGGAAGAAAATTTAGTGAACTTTCTATTATGGTAATTGACCAAGTAAAGCGCCAAACATATTTGGAATTCGACTAATCATGATATGTAGCATTCGACAAACTAAGACGACTGAAACTCATTCAAATACTCCAAATCTGATACAAACCATATTCTCGAAAAGTGAATAAAATTATATATAATATAAAAGCAAATGTCTATGAAATTAGCAATTTGTTTTAGGACACTATCAAATACCTATGAAAGAACCATATATCCCCAAAAATCCTTAGATTTATCGCTAATAGTTATAGGTGTTAGCACGATTTTGGTGCTGGTATAGGCAGTGGAGGTATTTCTATGGCTAAGATAGCTTCCTGTATAATGCTGTTAACTTATACCAGAAATAATAGCATTAACTGTTCCGACCCACGCCCTTTTGTTCCAATTTCCACTTATTCCCAAAAATTTACTTACAGCTAACCCGTTATAAAGAGCTACTAGACCGGATGCTATAGCTTCTGTGTCTATGTTTTTTCTAAAAAATCCCTTTTGAACTTGAAGATCTAAATACTCTTTAACAACATCAAATATTTTTGTTCTTTGTTCATACAGTATCTTCTGAAGCTTTGGATTACGTGCTGATTCAGCTACTATTTCAAAAAATACTTTTTCATCTCCTTTTTTTTCCAGCTTTTGGAGATTATCATAGAACTGTTCTACATCATACAATAAATTTTCCTTCCTTGTTGCAAATATCCGAGATAATTGCTCTTTTATTACCTTGAGATTATTTTCACAAATAGCATAAAACAAATCTTCCTTGCTTTTAAAATAAAGATATAGCGTTCCTTTACTTAGATCTGCCTTTTGAGCTATATCGTCCATCCTACTTCTATCAAATCCATATTCGGAAAAACATTCAATAGCAGATTGAACTATTCTGTCTCTTATGTCTGTCTTGTATTGTGAGGTAACCTTTGGACACACGTCTTTTTCCCCTGCTTATGTTCTACTATTATTACTTATTCACTTGCCACTTTAGATGATATATTGGCTGGAATATTTGCCTGTGGTACCTTTATTTTCTTTGTTGATATAATCGCACCAGTGATTCCCATTGCGACTCCAGGAACCGTGGTGAAAACAAGTACTAATGGAAGAGTTATAACAAAGTTCAGCAATATATCATTCATTGAATGAAAAGTATAGCTTAGCGGTTCTGCAAATGTTATTGGAAGCATAGGATAACCAAGCATATAAAACATTGAGCCAATTATTGCACCAGAAATTATCACAGATCTTTTAGTGATTAGTAGCTTTGATCTTCTATTTAATATAAAATCTGCAAGTACCGCTGGTATTATAAGCATAAGATACCAGAGTAGGAAAGGTGTCAATTGTTTAGATGGTATTATGTTTGCAAATGAGTTCATTCCTAATAATAGTGCAGTTACTGCACTAGCTGCTCCAAATCTTCCAACGGTTCTAGATGCCGTAATAAAAACAATTGAATCAATTATAGGTAAAGCAATAATCGCAATTATTGATTCATGAACTGGATTTAGGTTAAAGTTAAAGTGTACTCCATTAGAAAGCGGTAAAGCAAACATATAGACATACCATATCAGCATAAGCCACATAACCGCGAATGCAGGAATCATTGAAGCTTTAATCAATCTCCTTTCTCTTGCTGTTGGCAAATGTACAACTATCCTAGCAAGTCCTAATACTACGGCAATAGAATTTATCAACATACCCGTAACTAAAGTTAGGTGAGTTGGACTTAGCAATCCATCAACTCCATATATTTGATGCCATAGATAATCAGATGGACCAGCTACAATTGATAATGTAGAACCTATTATAAGCAATTTTAAAGCTGTACCAAATGACTTGGTACGAATTTCTTTGTTCTTTAGCAATAAATTAGCGCTAATTGCAGCCGTTATTAGTAATAAACCTACACCACTATAAAGCATGGTATGTGAAGGTGTAAGAAAGGTTTCAGGACGTCTTAACAAGTGAGATGTAACATCCTGACTTGCTCCTTCTGTCTGGACAAAAGCCCCTACTGTAGCTATAATCAATACCACGATCGATACAGATATAGGGTGAGATCTCATGAGAATGTTAATTCTGATTTTGACCATCATTTTTGAGTAAGTATTGGTAAAGGCTATTAATAAACATAACTGACCAGTCAGTATACCCATGGTCAGGATATAATCAGAAGTTCTTAGACATGCTGCTATCATATATTTTTGATTTATCGAAATTATTTTGTAATTCTCTTTTTGCATACTGCTTGATTTGAAAATATTTTTGCAATCTGGAATACCGCATTCCTTGAATTTACCTACACTCTACTCTATCAATCCCAAAAACATCTATCGGATCTCTTCCCTATAATATCATAAATATCATAGTTACCAGTAGTCCTTCGTAATAAAAATGAGCACCGATGAGAAAAATATGGAACTTGTGAAAACACTTGTGATGCATGAAATTCACAAAACTGCACGCATTGGAAGATACTCGAAACTCATAGTAAAAGCCTTCGTGCTGTAGGAGATTTTGATTATCAAGTACAAAGCCTCTTGGATTTCTGTATCTTACTATTATTATTTTTATATGTATTACTTTCAGATCCATATTGCAAGTAATAAAATATCAAGTTATGTCACCATTGCGATCTAGATTTTTTACTATAAAACTCGTGCTTACATTTGAGCAGGTAATAAAGCAAATTCAGACCATTAGCAATTGCTAAAATACTTGAAAAAGTATTTCAAACATTAAGGATTCATTAAGGATAGAAAGGGTTTGAAATATTATGTTGGATGTTATGGATGGAGAAAGTTTGAAACAGATACTACTCCATTCTATCCTTCCACTTTAGATACTAAAGATTATCTACCATATTATTCAAAGGTCTTTAATTTTGTAGAAGTTGATCTATTCAGTAGCAATAGTTCTTCTTCTGCTTCTGCTCTAAACAAATTCACATTCAAAAAATGGGCTGCGTCAACACCTGTTAATTTTAGATTTGCTATAAAGATTCCTAAACATCTTGTAGATAACCCATATCTTTTAGGAGATCTTCTCGAGGATCTTGCACCACTGGAAGAAAAGATTCTTGCCGTTGTTATTCAACCTACTTTAACGCTAAAAGACGGAAGAGAATGGCTTGATGAGATTTTAGAGATAGCTAAATATCATGGATATTCTGCAGCTTTGGAGTTTGATCATTACTCATGGTATCAGGACTTGACGTATCACATATTAAAGAAACATAATGCTTGCCTTGTTTGGTCTGATAGTCATAAGTATCCTATTGTTACTGCTGATTTTATGTATCTAAGAATAAGTGAACATGAGAAGAAATGGGTAGAAAAAATAAAGGAAAAAGAATTGGAGACAACACAAGAGAAAAATACCAACACTGACGCTGGCCGCGATTTTGCGATCATCGTTGTAGATAAACCGTCAAAGGCTAACACTGTCTTAAGGTTATTAAATTTGCCAGAAACAAAGTATGGTCATCCTCAATGGATAGGAAGAGCTATATTTCATGTAGATTTGAACTCATTTTATCCATCCTGTGAAGAGTTAAGAGATCCAACATTGGTAGGAAAAGCTCATGCTGTGATAATGACTGATCAAAATAATAATAGTAAGATCACTAAAGGTGTAGTATCTTCCTGTTCCTATGAAGCCAGGAAGTTTGGTGTAAGATCTGCTATGCCACTTTCTAAAGCTTTGGAGGTATGTCCTAACCTCATTCTAAAATCCGTAGATATTTCTTATTATAAACAAGTTTCAAACAGTGTTATGAGTATATTAGAAGCGTATGCAGATGTATTAGAACAAGCAAGTATTGATGAAGCATACTTAGAGTGTACAATGAAGGTTGCTGCCATTCCGATGGAAGAATATGCAACTAAAATAAAAAATGCTATAAAAGAACAATGTGGACTGTCTTGCTCTGTTGGTGTTGGATCTACAAAATCAATTGCAAAAATTGCCTCAGATTTTCAAAAGCCTGATGGTCTTACTATTATCTATCCAAATCAAGTGCAAGAGTTCTTTGAAAAACTAGAAGTTGATAGAATAGCTGGAATAGGTATTAAAACTGAGCAAGCGTTGAAGGAGGAAATGGGAATTAGTACCATAGGGCAGCTAGCCAAATTTGATGTTCAAAAACTAATGGATAGATTTGGTAAGAAGAATGGACTATGGATGTGGCAGGTAGCTAATGGAAGAGATACTAATGATCCTGTAATGCCTAGGGAAGACAACATATCCCTAAGTAATGAGCATACATTAGATCGTCCTACAAAGGATAGGGAAATGATACTCCAATATTTGAAGGACTTAGTTGATGGTCTGTATGAAAGAATAAGCAAAAGAGGTTATGAATTTAAAACAGTTGGTGTAAAACTAGTAAGAACAGATTTTTCAGTAGAGACAAGGGACATATCCTTTCCCTATTTCCAAAATAAAAAAGAAAGAATTGTATCTGTTATAGACGGATTATTGCAAAGGTTCAATTTTGGTAACGACAATAATAATACATCACTGCCAGTTAGAAAAGTTGGATTAAAGGTATCCAATTTAGTTAGAATAGAGAAGCGAAAGCCAGCAGAGCAAAAGACATTGCTAGATTATATTTGAATATGATACCGCTTATTTACTTGTGCTAATAAATCATAATAGGATCGTAGTTTGTGCGATTTTGTGACTTACGACCTGCTTGATTTCTTTTTGGAAAATCATTAATGGGCAAAAATATGCCCATAAATCAGATAGAATCAGCTATTTTGATTGTTTTAGAGTTTCAATCAAATTTGACATAACTTTGGGATCCAATTCATAAACAATGCATTGACGCATTAAGACTGACCTTCAATTGCAACTAAAGTTATTGTCGATTTTATTTTATCAATTCTTCTAATATGCCAACTAATACTTTCTTTTAGTTTATCGATTGTGTCCACACTAACCTTTGCAATCAAATCGTAAGCTCCATAAGCTTGGTATACTTCTACTATTTCTGGCAATTGCTTCAGTTCTTTGATAGTCTCTTTTTCTTCTCCCTGTTTGCAATTGATTAGCAGGTAGGCTGATGGCATATATTTATGTATAATGTTAATGAAGTAATTAAATACTAAACCCTATTCTGCAGCTGCGTCAGTATAAAGTTGACCTCATTGATAAGGTACTCAGCATAAAGTTGTAATTATAAATTTTGATGACTCACACAATGGGTAAATTATGCAATAGGCCAGTCACAGCAATGTTTACTTGATCATGGAATCAATTCGACAATTTTCGCCTATCGTCAATACTAAGTTTATAAAATCTATAAAGTTGCCTCTGCACTAATTTTCAAATCTTTTGATTATATCCTTTGTCCATTTTGTGATCTCTAGCGCGTTGGACATACATATATTAAGAAATTGACTAACGTTGTAAGTTAACATTGTTAGCTATCATGCTCTAAAATAAAATATTGGTAACTATAACATATGTTTTATGAGAGTATTGTTATCTCCACTTATATGACTATGGCAGTTAACAATTATATTACTTAATCAATCTGGCCTATTCCCAGAATATAAGAGTAAAAAGAATGGACTAAAGAATATCTTCAACTAAAGAAATTTTGTAGTTAGTAGGTGCCAATGATTACTGGAAGACTTTCTTCTTGTTTTCTATACTTGCAGTCAATAACACGAGCACAAATTCCTATCAAAATTAAGAGTTCCATTGAAATAGAAATATTACGATGGATTTATTTTCTACCACTTCTGGTGCTATTGCTGTTTCTACTGTTTTTTCTTAACTATTGACCCATCGGGCACTTTTGGAAAAGGCTTTTTGTTATTATCGACCTGAAGCACGCTAGTTTAACGTATGATTATGGTCAAGTCCAGTTATTATGAAAAACTGTTTACGCAGTAGTGAGAATTCATGTGTCCTTTCTTACTATTGCAAGGATTCAATATCATCGGCCTGGTATGGATCATTAGATATATTTATCATATTTATCATGCAAGACTCTAATACATGTGAAATAGGGCAGAAGGAGGTTAATCGAATGTTTGCAAATAAAGTTAGTGATGTGGCAATGGTGGTGGAGGCGAAGGACGAGGCGATGGCGATGGTGGTGTGGGTGGAACAACAGGAGGAGCTACTCTTGTAGGAAGAAATGGAAGTGGAGAAGGGCGTGCTGTGAGAATTGGTTTTAGATCTAATGTATGACCATTTCTATACACAGTCAAAGTTAAATTGTCACCCACCGATTTGCGCTGGTCAATATAGGATATCATATCATCAATTTTCTTTACAGGATGTTTATCTACAGCTACTATTATATCTCCCACATGTTTTTTTGAGTATTGATCTGTATTACTTCCATGTATTCCTGCTCTATCAGCAGGACCATTCTTCGTAATCGTATCTACATATATTCCTCTCAAGTTTGTTGCTGCTGCAGGTAAACCTGTAACATTATGTGCTATATCAGATGTTAACGTAGCACCTTTAAGTCCAAGAAATGGATGTACATAAGTTCCCTTTTCAATTAGTGTTGGAACTATTTTTGTTATTGTGTCAGACGGAATTGCAAATGCTATCCCTCCCCCTACAATAGATGGAATTCCTGCCGTATTCATTCCAACAACCTGTCCTTGCATGTCAAGCAAAGGCCCACCAGAGCTACCCGGAGCGATTGGTGCATCTGTCTGAATTACATTAGGAATTGAAAACCCGCCTGCCTCAGCTGCAGCTGGTAACACACGTCCAATTGCGCTCACAATACCTGTGGTCAGAGTGTTATCAAGCCCAAATGGATTACCAATGGCAAGAACTGGATCACCAACTTCTAATTTAGAAGAGTTTCCAATTACCAGAGTGAATACTGTTAGTAGTTTTTGTCGTTGCCCTTGAGTGATGTTTTGGATTTGCAGGACTGCAATATCGCTATAGATATCAGTTCCAATTACTTTTGCAGAATATTTATTTCCATCTACAAATGTTACGTCTACTATTTTGGCATCTCCTACTACATGATTATTAGTAATTATACGTCCTTGCTTATCATAAACAAATCCAGAACCTAATGCAGTAGAATTTTGGGATCGAGGATTTGATGGAATGGCTGTACCTGATAATGGGATCTTGCTTGTTATCTGTACAACAGAGTTCTCTACTTGCTTGAAAATGGTATTAGGTGTATGACCTAAAGAAAAAGGTAGCAGTGTTCCTGTAGAGTTTGTTGTCTGTGCCATGGTTGACTGCAGAATAGAAAAAGAAGATAATGATGAACATACTGTAAATAATGTAATAATTACTGCTGCCGACATTAATCCATAGAAAATAAACTTATTCCCTCTCATACGTGTTGACCTTACTTCAAAGACAAACGTGATTTAAGTTTACCTCCTGCATCAATTGCATTTAAAAGACGTAACGCTACAATGACATACGGATGAAAATAATATAGTTAATCCCATATAGAATTGCTTTTGTAGATGAGAGAGCAAATACTTAGAAGATGATTCTAAACTCAATTCTCATTCTCAAATGAACTGGCTAAACACTTTACTTACAATTTAATAATAATAGTCTCCATTAATTCATTTTGTGAAATACTAAACCCTCGTGATATAGAGAATACTTAATTCGAGTCAGAGTTTAATGAATGGTTTCGTCCAGATCTCTCTAGTCTTTCTATTACTACATCGTAACTTTCGCTACTGTCATTTATGCTTGCAATAATGCGCTGTTCTTCTGTGGAAATTAATTCATGTAGTTTGTAATCTGCTTCTTCGTAGTCAGTTGAGGAACAACTATAACCGGTCCAGCCATAGTGACTCAAAATAAGACCAATGGTACATCTAAAGTTATCCTGACCTAGGGTTCCTGTCCTAAATTTATAATTGTGTTTCTCTTGTTCTATGATTTCAATTACCTTGGCAAATCTGTTCTTAGCCTTTGTTAAAAGTATCTGATTCATTACTAACTAGCAAAAAGCTATCAT
>JBEVTH010000104.1:0-8699 GCA_041156085.1 Candidatus Nitrososphaera maunauluensis | reverse complement strand
TTTGCAAATCCTTCTGGAGCAAATTATGCTCCACAACAAACTGCAGATGCTTGGCAGAAGACATTAGCATTTCTTAAGAAATATGTTTAAGTCCTGATAGCAGCAACAACAGTTGAATTGGCAATTACAACGCAAGTGGTGGAGGAAGAACAGTGAAACAGACAGAAAGCCACTTTCTTATCATTTTGAAATCTACGGCTGAGTTCCCACAAATGCCTTATCCTCAGATGACTCTGATATCCTCTTAGCCAATCTCAACTGATTGACCGTTATGATAGCGACGCTCTTCAAGTATCATCTCAACAATTTTTTCTGCAACTGTTTTTGGTTTGAGCATGTTGTGTTTGTTCCTTACATAATAATCCTGGTCGACATTTTGTTGCATCTTTGTGTCTACTTCACCTGGACAAATTGCCATGACCCTTATATTGTAATTTCCTACTTCCCATGCCAAACTTTGAGTTAACCCTATCATCCCAAATTTACTTGCACAATATGCAGATATATCTGGAAATCCTGTCTTTCCAGCGCCTGAGCTCACATTGACAATCACACCAGATCTATTTCTTATCATAAAAGGAAGAATGACTTTGGTACATAAAAAAGCACTTTTTAGGTTAATATTCAATGTTTTATCCCATTCTTCTTCTGAGGTATCAATTAACTTTTTGACGAACACTATTCCAGCATTATTGACCAAAATGTCAATGGATTTGAATTTGTCAATCGTTGATCGGATAAGATGATCCACTTCTATGGATTTACTAACATCGCACTTTATGCCAAGTAATCTATCATCAAATAGTCTATCATCAATATTCCCAGAGGTTGACATCTTTTTAATTTCTTTAATCACCAGATCAATTTCACTTTGAGTTCTAGAACATACAACTACGTTTGCTCGCATTTTTGAGAATAAAAGAATGGCAGTTTCTTTTCCAATTCCTCTGGTACTTCCAGTAATTATTGCAGTAGTGGTAGTCTTATTTGACAAGTTCTTTCTCCTACTTTATAAACTACATTTTTGCTTAAAACCACTTCAATCTGCTGGAGGATCGGTTCGAAGAGGAACAACATGATTGAGAATATATAGAAATACAGATAGTCATACATCTTGGTGCTTGTGAGGGCAGGGGTGTCATTAATTAAAGTATTTGTAGAAAACTGGATTACATGAATCCTAGTTTCTCTCTGACTAAAGAAGATGTTAGTTTGAAGAATATTCCAATGCGGTACTTGAATTGGTTTAATTCAATCGCTCACTTTGACATAACTACCCTATATTCCATTTCAGGAAATGGCTGAATGGATTTTGAAACAACATGCATATGAAACTGTTGTTCTATCAACGATACTGCTTGAGCAAGCTGCACTGGCTTTGTAGATATGAGAGAGACGCTTGTTGCATTTTCTGCCGCAACCGTGACTACTGATATTTCTGAATTCTGCCTTATAGCCTGTGTTATTGGCTGTTCTTGTGCACGTATTTTTATATCAGGTATTAATAGCAATGCCACCACTAGACTGGCGGCAGCAGCAGCCAATATCAAGCCGGCAGTACAATAAGCTGATTTCATTCCGGTTATCCAAATATAGGAGACTATTATTTACGATTTTCTCTAATATATTTGCCTAGTAGCAGGCAAAGGCAGTGGGCAGTTATACCAAAATATCTGATTAGACTAACTAGTGTGCTATAAGCTAGATATAATGCTGGAGGCATTAAGAAATTATTAGTTGGTAAGTAAAAACTGGTTATGCAGCCATTAAGAATCAGTCAATCTTTTTTTCAACCTGGTCAGAGAGTCTTATAAGTTGCTTGTAATGATGGAATATAATAGACATAAAAATCGGCTGGATTCTTATAGGATTAGAAGAATAAGAGCATGCAGAATTGTACAGATGAGCAATAGAAAACATCCTATCAAATGCACTTCTATCTGATTTGTCAAGACATTTTCGAAATGGCTTCCATTCTTCTTCTTCCATTGCACTGGCTATTCGAAATGAAGGAATTGTTCTGCCCATCTAATGACACTATCCTATATATTTTGAGAAACAAATGGTAGATAATAAAACACACTGAAAACCAAATGAACATTGGATAATATACAACAAGAATCTCAAAGAGATTGTATTATATTTTATCCACAAGCTTACTAATTTACAACAACAACGACAATCAACAACGCTTAACATCAGCAAACAAATTATATATTTTTACATAAATAAAAATATGGATGTCAACAGCTAATCAAAAGAGATGTTACAAATCCAAAAGTGGTCTGAATCTTATCAATTATTATTATATTTGTAGACAAATGCAGACAGGTCAAGAAAGCTGTCTTGCTTGAATCGTTATTCAATCAAAGGATATTCTTTAACTCGAAATTTACCAATCTCAAAGTGAAACATCCATGAAGGAATAGGTTGACTATGAAATCGAGTTACTATGGATATTTTTCTATCACCATGTGTTGTTTGGAGAAGTTGCTCAAGTGACTCATTTTTCTCCTTGCAATATTCTTCTGCCTTTTCTTTCGTTTTGAATATACCGTCAATTTCTCTATCATCATGACCGTGAGTTACAAGGTAAACTTTGGTTTCCATATCTATAACACAAGTAAAATAATCGACGAGGAAAGAACCGACATATTCAATATACTTTTTGGTGCTAGATCCTTATTAACATATGACAGCTTTGCTTTTCTTCTATTTTCAAAAATCTAGTTATCAATGGATTGAGAAAAGTAAATTGATCACAATACCCTAATAACCTATAGAAACATCAGTTTGCTAATGTTATAAGAAGATAATATGGTAATAATCTTCTAGGACATTGAAACGGACGTTGCAAGTTGAACGTTGTAGATTATTTAGTAGACACTGATATAACAACAACTGTAAACTAGATGTGCCTCTTGTCTTCATTTATCGTCGGAAGAAGAAAACAACAAAATGTCCATATTATAATGTGGTTAGACTAACTTACTAAGTCTTCCTGATGATAAAACCAACTTACCAAATATGATACAATAATATCGCTGCAGACTTATTAGCAGGGCACTATAATTCCTTTATACGCTATATACAAATCATATTTGATGAAAAGCTTTTAATTATAAAATGAACCCTTTATTTTGATCAATGGATGAGGGGTTATCAATTCAAAGATAACAACTACAACAGCAATAACAACAAAGTAACATTTCCTTACACCTTCAAATGTCGTCAATGCAATGAACACCATACCGCGTTTGCATTCAACGGTGACGATATAGATTACATTGTCCTACTACTCGAACAAAACAAAAAACAAATTCTAGCATCCACGATAAAGAAGAAAACCAACAGCAGAAAAGATAAAAGACTGTTGAGAAGGGAGTTAAAATTGACAGAACGATTGCTTTCAACCTTCAATGAAACAGAAGGAGAAGAAGAAGAAGATAAGGATAATAAAGAAGATTTAGTTTAGGCGGTGGATGGATTCCTGCCTTACAGAATGTCTTACAGATACGATTCAATAAAATTGACAGCTTAACTTTATGATGAATGGAGGTATGAAGGAAGAGGGCGAAGGAAGATGGCGAAGGTAGTAGTACGGAATTACCCTACATATCCACCAGATGATAACGATTATTGGAAGATCTTATCTTACAGGACAGTTTTTTCTATAATGGAGTGCAAGAGAAATCTATCATAATACTAATGGTTGTTGATCTGACTCTTAAGAATGAGTAACAGCAGAAAAGGGTTTCCACCGTTGTTATAACGAACTTGTCTTTCTGTTAAGACAGATTAGAAACGAGATTTATATACATATCCATTATAGATTTTGTGTAGCTTGAAATAGGTTGTCGCTTGTTGTTTTCTAATTACTCGATCGTTGACTGTATCAATTATAGTAGCAAGGTTTACTCATCATGATTCCGCGGAAAAATTAAGTTAATTTACCTGAACTAAACTTGACTTTTGAGATCTCTACACCTATTTCTGATAGTTACTTCGGTTACTCCAGATGCTTGAGCAACTTGAGATTGAGTTATGCCTTCGCCAGTCTTTAGACATGATAAATAAATTATTGTTGCTGCAAGTCCCATGGGATCTTTTCCAGCAGAAAATACATTATTTTTTGTCGTTGTTGTTGTAAGATCATTCATAATACTCATTGCTTTACGTTTTGTTTTTTCGCTTAAGTTAGCATTATTTGCAACTTTGGCTATACATTTCATTGGATCGGCTAATGGAACTTTGAGGTCAAGTTCAAAGACTAATAGTCTATACATTCTTGATATGGTTTTACGCCTTACATTACTGGCAGTAGTCATATCTTTTAATGTTCTTGGAATCATCATTTCTCTACAAGATGCATATACAGCAGCAGTCAGTAATGCAGTTATTGATCTTCCTTTTATCAATCTTTTTAGCTGAGCTTTTCTATAGATATAAGCGGCCTTTTCTATCGCTATGTTAGACAATCCAAGCTTATCCTTCAGTATATCAAGCTCACTGAAAGCTAGCATGAGATTTCTATCTGTAGAATTATATTCCTTTGTTCTAAAATCCCATATCCTTAGCCTCTTCATTGTAAAATGCATAGATGAGTCTATCTTGTGTCCACTAGCGTCTCTGTCGGTCTTTCCTATAATAGTGGAAAGTCCCATATCATAATAAGCTAGTGAGGTAGGAGTTCCAGTTCTATTTTTCTTATTTGCATCTTCTGGACTGAAAGCCCTTGACTCTGGTTTATTACTTTCTTGAATCCTATCTGTTATCACAAAACCACACTTACCGCAAATAATTTCTCCTGAATAAGGATCTGTTATTACAAGATTGCTTTTACATAAATTGCATACGATTGATGATGACGGTCGTTGTTGCATAATAAGAATACTTCTTTAATAATTGTATTACAGATAAATCACATATAATCCATACTAGATGATCACAATCCGCCTTGATATAAGGAGTCAGAATAACTACAAACTATATTTACACTCTGCATTCGATGCACATGTCATCTTGTTTATGTTATAAATTCTTTGAAGGTTTCTTCTTGCAATCAATATCAGATCATATACACACTCTTTGTAGTCTTCCTAAAGAGATTCTTTTAACATGGATAAATAATTTAAAATTATAGACATTAGTATATAAAAAGATAAATCAATAGTGGTATTATTATACTGGATAAGGGGAAAAATACAATCATTATCATAGAAGTCTTCGAAAGCTATTGGACGTAAAGAAAATAAATGATATCTACTAATCCAAAGTCTCAGGCTCCTTTGTATTCTATTTCTTAAGACCAACTACACTGAATTTATATTGTTCATTATAGATTTCACGATAGAAGCGGGCATAACTTTCTGCAGCATCATATGTTCTAAAGACTACTTTTAAGTCCTCAACTGTGGCTTTTTTGCCATAGATATCAGCGATTTCTATAACATAGTACTTTGGTAATTGTTTTAGATATCTTATTGTTAAGAATACACTAATTAGTAGAAATATTATCGCAGCGATAACGACTATGACAAACTCAAAGCTTTTGGCAAAATTCACAAGATAGATTATTAGATATTGATCTAACCATCTATGGATAATACCAAAGGTTCTGACAAATATGATTATAATGAAATTAAAAAGCATCATTATATTGCCAATGATACAATCGATAAGGTGTAATAAAAACAATATGTAGATCGATGATAGCACTATTCTCTGAGCAATAGAAATAGAGAATAGTTTATTTTGAATCCAAAAGCCATTTCGTATTCATATCATATTCCTATGTGACGTGATGATGACATGCCTATTATTGTCGTCAAAACTATTAAAACACCAGATTAAAATCCTTGTTTTTCTCGAGATATCTCTGATTTTAGAGAGCATAGAACATCTACGAACACGCTGCTGAATAAACTCAAAGACAAATACCTTTGTTTATATTTGGACTCAGTAGAAGATCATCAGGAACTAATTGTGACTTTGAGTTGCCTCATGCTGACAAAACACGCTGTGTCATGGTGACTTACACTGAACTGTTAGCCTACATCTAAAATCGACCAAGTGTTAGCAATTCGAAAGGTGGTTGGTTCGCTACTGCGGACAACCTCTCCTCCTAGAATCTGAAGATAAAATTCTGCCGATCGTTTTACATCAGTTATGGTTAAGGAGTATGTGATGATAAATCCTTCTTTGGAAGGTAATTGCATTTTTGATTTTAGTCATGGTGTAATTAGCATCAAAATATAGAAGTCATACTTATCTGTGTTCATATGAACCAATAATTAAAATAAATCGATACAACAAAGCAACCACAATGAAAACCTGATTAGTTACGTTTAGTATATACATTATTTTAAGACTTTAAACTTGGAGGAAGAATTGTTAAACTTGAAATGATTATCATCTATGCAATAACTCGAATTTTCGTCCCACAAGAAGCAGCACGGGAAGTTATTGCTAATTCAAAAACCACGATTATTATTATCCTCATCCTCAATTCAAATATCATCTTCCCCATGTAGCAAACATAATAACTGCAGATATACCCATTGTCATGAATGTAATCCAGCCAATTATATTTGATATCCTACCATTAATTTTATCTTGCAAGATATTTCTATCGTTTGCAATTCTCATTATTATGTAAAGTATTGGAACAGCAGTAACTCCATTAATAACAGAAGTATATACTAAGGCTTTAATTGGATCTATATTACTAAAATTAATCCATAATCCTATAGTTGTAGAGACTGCTATAACTAAATAGAAAGTTTTTGCTTGTTTGAACCTTTTATTCAGCCCTTGTTGCCATCCAAATACATCGGATAAAGCATATGCTGACGATCCAGCCAATACCGGTACGGCTAATAATCCAGTTCCAATTATGCCAAAAGCAAAAATTACCTTTGATATTTGACCGGAGTAAGGAAACGATTTAACAATAGGTTCTAATGCTTTTGTAGCTTGTTCTGAAGTTTGGACATCTGTAATGCCATGGGAATGAAGACTTCCTGCAGTCGTTGCTATAATGGCCCACATAATGAATTGGGAAAAAGCCATACCTACAGCAACATCTGTTTTCATTATTTTGACTTCTGTCTTTGTGATTTTTGGCCTGCCTTTATCGATGTCCTTTATCTTTCGTCTTGCAACATCTTCTTCAGCTTCTTCTGATGCCTGCCAGAAAAATAAATACGGTGATATGGTAGTACCAAGGATGGCTACGAACATCATTGCAAAATCTGGAGTAAATTCAATATGTGGAACTAGACTTGCAGTAAATATTTGACCTAAATTACCGCCTACAATTATAGCTGTCGCAACGTAAGCAAATAATGAAATTGTTAGGTATTTCAGTATCTTTACGTATTTTTTGTAAGGAATAAATATTTCAGAGGCAAGGATGAATGCAGTGAAAAGAAGAGTTGACAAGACAATTGGAAGTTGAGGAAAAATAAGTCTCATTGATGCTCCCATTGCGCCAATATCTGCTCCTATGTTTACCATATTAGCTACAAGAAGAAGGCTTGCTAATGGCAGGACCACCTTTTTTGAATACTTTTTCTTTATGACAGATGCCAAACCACTTCCGGTAACAAGTCCTATTCTTGCACACATTTCCTGAATAACTGTCATCATTGGGTATTGAAATACTGCCATCCAAAGCATTCCAAGGCCAAATTTAGCGCCAGCTTGGGAATATGTCGCTATTCCAGAAGGGTCGTCATCTGATGCTCCCGTTATTAGTCCAGGTCCTAAGGATCTGGAAGCAACAATGAGAGATTTGGCTCGCTCAGACCAGAAGATGTTTTTTCTCTTACCTGATGGAACGATCGATCGTCGTTGTGGTTTCCTTTTTTTGCTTTTAGCCACTCGGTTTCAATTAAATTGGTAGAAAATTTAATTAAATAGATAATGTATTAATCTACTTTATCTACGGTATAGAAGAATTTTCAGTCCTTATATTTCGCTATCGTGACTTACTTATCGGCTTTCACAAAGATAAATAATACATCTCCAAATCGCCGCCACTTCAATGCTCCTTTAATACATGGTTTTTCAAGTCCTCTTCTGACTCAAAAGAAACAATACAAAGATCACATTTATGCAACAAAGAATTATGCTTATCAGTACTGGAAGGAAGAAGAGAGTTGTCGTCGTCGGAGGTAGTTATATTGGTAGTACCATTCTCTTTATTCTTTTGGAAACTACTTACCCTTTTGGATTTTGAATTAATAATAATTGGCTCTGGGAAATCAAGAGGAATATGTTCATATGGAAAATCATCCTTAACAAAGTATCTAGAGCTATCAGGATAGGTATGTCTTTCATAGCTTCTCTTTACTTCTTCCTCAGTTATGTTTATCCATAGAACATTGCCGTCCCAACCTTCAACCTTATTTAATGGGATGTAGTAATAATGAATATTTAAAAATCCTCTTACCACAACTATGAACTGTTTGTTGACTGCAAAAATATCTCCTATATCTATATCATCTATAGTATGTACTGAGTGGTTCATTAGCTCCCGGTATGTAACTTTGATAGGAGAATTATCTGAAGGTGCAGAGTGGTGGTAGTCTGGTGCCAATATACTAATGATGTGCTAAAGAATATTTATCAATTACAAATAATGGCCCTGTTCACTTAAGACACAATTCTTTGTTATGGAAATCTTTGAAAAGATT
>JBEVTH010000103.1:0-8891 GCA_041156085.1 Candidatus Nitrososphaera maunauluensis | reverse complement strand
TAATGTATGTAATGTATAGCTTGTTGTAGTAAATAATACTATATTATGTCTTCAAAAAAAGAGATAGAGCGAAGAGACAAGATAACTTCCACGTCACAATCATCATAACCCGATCAGAACCTACCAACAGAACCAATGACAACTACAAGAACTACTACAGAAGTATCACAGTATCAGCAGCAAAGAGAACAGCATCATGCAATCAATAGACCATCTTATGATCAGTAGATTATTTAAAAATGAAAAATAGCATATATAGGCAATAGGGGGAGTCGTGAATGACTACTATGATATTTTTTGGCTGACGTATTGCCTAAAGCATCTATTTGGTATCGGAATATTCCAACCATGTTATTTAGAAATGCTAGTTGCTCTGGATGGAGTTATTCAGCTTGGCGATGACTATTCTATCCTTTAGATATTAATAATTCTAGCCGGCTAAGTTATATGCTTCCCTCTTTAACTCAATCATATATGCAGCATAGATGTGTTGCAAAGAGTTGATGATTTGTGAAGGATACAGAATTGAACAAATCAAATAGCTATAGCATATATGATAATAGCAGCAGTGACATAGCTATAGAGATTAGCAATCTAACAAAGCGATTTGAAAATGTTACAGCCTTGGACAATCTGTCTTTGGCAGTTAAGTACGGTGAGATATTTGGCCTGCTTGGACCTAATGGATCTGGCAAAACTACAACTATAAATATTGTAAGCGGTCTGTCCAGGCCTACCTCTGGACAGGTAAAAGTGCTTGGATATGACATTACAGAAAATACAAATGCAGTTCATGCTGTTTTAGGAGCTGTACCCCAAGAGACAGCACTTTACGAGGAACTCACAGCTTGGACTAATATGACGATTCACGCTGATCTGTATGGTGTGTGCCGCTCTGAGCGGGAACAGCGTATTACACATATGCTCAATCTAGTTCAACTTTATGAACGACGTGATAACCGTGTTAGCACTTTTTCTGGAGGTATGAAGCGTCGCTTAGCATTGGCTAGAGCTCTGTTGCATGATCCCAAACTGCTTTATTTAGACGAACCAACATTAGGAGTTGACGTACAAAGCAGGCGAGCATTATGGGATTATATATTGGATTTAAAAAAGAAAGGCAAAACGATTCTCTTGACTACTAACTATTTAGAGGAAGCTAATGCGCTATGCGACCGTTTAGCTATTCTAGATCATGGCAGACTAGTAGCCATAGATACATCATCCAACCTTAAACGAAGGTATGGCGACACCATTATAGAGATAGAAACTACATCGCCTATATCTCAGAATATCGTGACACGAATGCGTACTCTTCCTGGAATAACTAAGGTGCACCAAAACGATAAAGAGCTTAAAATAACATCGATAGGAGACAACACATCTACGATAGGACAGATCGTCATGCTTGTTACCAAGGAGACTGCACTCAGGACCATTTTCCAACGGGAACCAAATTTGGATGAAATCTTTTTGAATTTAACTGGAAGTGCATTAAGGGACTAATATTAGGTAGAAGAAGAGAAGAGAAGAAAGCAAGTATGCAGCCAAACTATATGACCATGGCTTTTATTATCGATCATTTTGGGCTCAGAGATAACCATACTCTGCACGTAATCTTATCAATGGCTCAAAAGGATATTCGAAGCTCTTTAACCGAACGTGCCTCTATGGTAACAAGCATTATTATTCCTATCAATTTCTTACTACTTTTCCTGTTATTTGCTCTTACAGGCGGGGAAGCACCTATAGCAGTTGTCCTTGAAGATCATGGTCCTTATGCTTTGCAATTCGTATCAGCAATGGAACACTCCCATTCATTTATAATACAACAAGCCACCACTATTGAGGCTCAGAATCTTATGCGGCAAGGAAGAATTGTATCAATCATCACCATTCCTGCTAACTTTGATAGCTCATTACAGAAGGGATTTGAAGTACAGCTGCCTATTGTTGTCAATAACCTTGATGTTGATTTTACAAATGATATTCGTAGAGCAGTACCGTTATCAATAACCTCATTTTATGCAAATGCTTTCCCAAATCAAGTAGTAATAAGGGCTCACGAAATAGACACATATTCTCATGATACTGGTTATATTCAGTATCTTGTTGTAAGCCTGATGGTGGTAAGTATTATGCTTGGCGGACTTCTCCAAGCTGGTGCGAATGCAGCAAGAGAATATGAGAATGGGACAATCAAAGAGATAATATTGTCTCCTGCAAGACTATGGGCTATTCAACTTGGCAAGATTTTAGGTGCACTGGTACTTAATTCCATTTCTGTTCTAGTTGTGATAATCGTGATTGTATTTTTGATTGGCGTTTGGCCAGTACATTGGGATGAATTGCTTGGATTTACGCTACTGCTTATGATAATATTTGTGGCATTAGGGACGCTTATTGGTACGCTTGTGCGTCGCAGGCAATCAGTTATACCACTGAGTATTGGTGTGACTATACCAATCTTCTTTCTAAGTGGTGCTTTTGGTCCAGCTATTTGGGGAGATCCGGCTATTGCATTTATAACTCAATTTCAGCCAGTATACTATGGTATTGCAATATTTCAGCATGCTTTTCATGACTTTACAACTACCCAAACAGGCCCACTATACGATAAAATCATATTGTTTGGCTTTGCTGTTGCTGCAGTACTTGGTAGCGTCATTGCTCTTCGCAGTACTAAAGGAGAATCATCCCTGCATTAATAATAATAATAATAATAATAATAATAATAATAATAATCAGTATGACAGTAGCAAAATCCTGGCTTGCAATTCTAGCCATCGTACGTAAGGACATTGGTGTATGGCTTCGGCAACCAACAGCTATTACCGCTACTATTCTTCCTGCAATTGCATTTATGATCATTCTTTACTTTGGAGCTCAGGCAGTAGGACGTAACCCTGTAGCATTAGTGGTACAGGATAATGGTCCTCATGCTCAAGAACTTGCAGGCATACTTAATAGCTCTGATGCATTCAAGGTTTCACTTGTAACTTCAAAACAAGATGAAGCAGAGCAAGCACTAAAACATATACAAGTAGCTGCAGTAATAATTATACCTTCTAACTTTGATACTGCATATAATGCACACAAATCTGATCCAGTCACTATTCACATAAACAACCTAAATCTAGACTTTACAAACGACCTTCGTAGGTCTCTTCCTGCTGCCATTAGTGAATTCTACTCTGGAACTCAAGGAGATGATGAAAACAACAAAAACCATGATAATAACCCTATCAAAATCCATGTAAAAGAGACAGATTTAAGAAAGCAAGATGTTGACCTACTTAGGTTTGAGATTGTACCAAACATGGTACTCTTGTTAACTACCGCTGGCATTGTAAATGCAGGGTTAGCTACCGCTAGAGAATGGGAAGACTCAACGATAAAAGAACTTTTACTAGCACCGATTTCTAGAAGCAGTCTTATTGCGGGTAAGATAATAGGAGGATGGCTTACTACTCTGCTTGTAGCTGCTGTGGTATTGTTAATTGGTGCAGTAACAGGTTATCTAAGACCAGATGGCTTGCTGTATTGGCTTACTACTATAATCATAATAATGTTGATTGCTCTTTCTAGTGTTGGCATAGGTGTAGCCATAGGATCAGCAGCACGTCGTTTTCAGCGAGTCACAGCAGTTGGTATTCCACTTTCAATAGATCTCTTTTTTCTAAGCGGCGGTATTACTGTTGCCGCATTTCTTCCATCATGGCTCCAAGCGGTTACTTATTTTATTCCTACATTCTATGGAACCCATGCATTGCAGACTTCAATCTTTTATAGTTCCACTGAAGGTCTGGCACAGGATATATTAGTGCTGGTTGGAACTGCATTTGCCACTATTGCTCTTGGCGTCATTTCATTAAGAAGGAGCACATTGGCATAATGATAGTTTAAAGGAAATAAGAAAAGCCAAAAATGGACGTTTAATGACGTTGTGGATGCAGATTCCAGACTTTCTACAGGCAAATCTTATATTAAATTGAATGATCATAATGTTGCTACTTCAACTCATCAAGGAAATATATGTTATACTGTAGGTAATTAAATCAATTTCTATACATGTCTTCATATAATACAGTGAGCAGTTGATATACTACTACAACGACAATATCTTTAGTAGTAGATTGGACTGGAGCAACATCCGTTATTTACAAGCTGAGAAAAATATTATTATGTGCAAAAGCTTAGCAATGTATTATCTGATAACTGGCTAGTTATTTACTGTAGTACTAAATTTCTCATTTCTAGGATTTACTGCTTATAATGAATGTTATTAGTTCAATGTTGCCATTGCCAGAGTTATACTATTTTGTCCATTAAGAGTATAGATGTGTCCGCGTAAGAATATACTTTCAGACTGGACAATTATTTACAACGTTGCAAGTGTTCGATATATTTAACCTTTCTACTAATATCTAATAGTTGTGAAGCTCCAAAAAAAGACGGTTGCCGAGTAGAATAGAATGAGTATTCATATTCAGGCCTATCTTGAATTATATCAAATAGAGATTGGTTGACACATTATCTCATATATAATTTGACAATAACGCAAATATCATAAATCCCAGAACAACACCATACACTATATGTCCACCTAAGCTCACAAATGCCGGTAGATGACCTAAAGGATGATTGAATGGAGATAATTTCGTAATTGGTTTATGTATCGGTACTAATGTAATAATCCAAAGTACAAAACCATATAGTGTTCCAAGTAAAAGTAATGATACGAAACTGTCGATTAACGATGTGAAGAAGAAAGCAACAATAAATGGAAAAGCTATTCCTGCAAGAATACCATTTATGAAGTGAAAGAAAAAGATTCCTTTGAAGTGAATATTATTATTATTTTCATTTGGAAGTTTAAACAACCGCCTTGTTATAACTTGATTTTCATGCCATTCAAAAACACCAGGCAATCCCCAGCGCTGCCATGATGGGATCTCAGTTAAGGTCATTACGGCCGTTGACACTGCCCCACTCAAAAGACCGACCACAAAATATGATAACGAAGCAATATCAGACAATACTTATATCCTCACATCTTCGAGCTCAATACTGTTTTATTTTCCATCATAATTCTAGATAATAACTCTAAACTTCTGTCTTTTATAGTACAGACTTGCATTTGTACGCTATATGAAATAAGATCGTAATCAATTAGATAAAACAAATATTTCTTTAATATTGTAGGTGATGATGAGTTCATTAACTTCATCAAATCATCAAAGATAGTTTATCCTGCACATAATAATAAAATGTACTCCAAAACGTCTTCTCCAGTCCACTGCAAAGGATTTGGGCTTGCTTTGTCATGTATAGACATTGTTGCTCAATTTTGTATAGTCAGATATTAAAGAGTTGTACTTTATATGATGTGGTTAGACACTATAATAATCATTGGTATATCGATGTACTATAAACAAGGATACTATAGCCTAACCTTTGTCTGTGCAATCTACAAACGCAGATGAGTGAAGAATATTGGGACAACATGGAGAGTCTTATATACTACAGGCTAATGCTTTTTGCACTATTGCATCGAGACCTTCACCAATTTCATTATATCTCCGAACGAGGCATCATTTATAATGAAAGCATCGATTGTGTTATTCTGATATTGCTTCATGTTGTTAAATGCTGAACCACCAACTACAACAGGCAGCTTGTTATTGTACTTTGCATAGATTTGCTGAATGAGCCTCTCAGCTGATTTGATATTTTCTTCAAGAGTTATAGAGACAAGCACAATATCTGGCTGCAAATCCCGTATATAGTCTATAATATAATCGGATGGTATAGAAGTTGAAATATTATAGACCTTAAAACCCTTGCTTAATAGAAGTGATTCTATCATGTTGGAGGCCAAACCATGCAGCTCGCCATCAGGAGTACAAATTACAGCCTTGTAGCGAGAAGAGGGTTCCTTGGTCCTCGCAGTGATTCGTTCATTTATTATTTTAACAAGCCCAAGGGCTGTATTGGTGCTAGCGTGTTCAGTTGCAACATCTAGTTGACCTTTCTGCCACAGGTCACCAATTCTATACATTACAGGTTTTAAGAGTTTATCATAAAAATCAGCCAAGCCAAACAGTCTGGAATATTTTTCATAGATGTCTACGAGACCTTTGACATTACAATCGTTTAGCAGTATAAATACTTCTTCTTGAATCCTAGAGATGAGTTCCTTTCTTTCTTCTTGATGAGAACTAAATGCCGATACAAAGGCTAGAATTTTTGTGTCATCCCTGTATTCTTCTGGTATATCCTCAATCGTTACCTCTGATGCTTTACCTAGATATTTTATGGTATGTTGTCTTGATATATTCCTTTTAGGATCCCAAACGCTTTGAACTAGGTAAGCATAGTCAATTCCTTTTACTTTCTTATTTCTAATATACACCATAGCGAATCATGGATATCCTCTATTGGAATTCAGTATTTGCACATATATCAGATTAGTGGTACGACAGATCCCTGGTGCTAACATCTGGTCTAACATTCTTTTAAGACTAACTAAGTTACTATAAAATTAATTACTTTACTACTATTGCATTATCTTATCAGTCTTCAGAAATACACCTATCTCAGTCATTCTTCCGGAGATAAAGCCAATCAAAGCACCATATATGAGATGAAATACAAGTGAGCCACCTATGATAACCGTGTACAACCCTTTGAGATGGGCAGCTATATTATAGATGTATTGATTTGGTGCTGAGTAAGTGAAGGAATCAAGTCTTGGTTGTATTGCAAACGTTGCAAGTGGAACAAATAACACTGTCCATAATGACATACCTACGACCATCCCTTTAACTATACCTTCCCTTGAGTTGTAAGGTGCTATCTTTGACCAGAAAAGTGAAATTTGTCCAAAGATATTACCTGCAGCCATTCCAGTCATTATATGTAGTGCAAAACCAATATACTGTGCTGACACAGGATCGTTAAATCCTAACGACACTCCAATTACAGCAAAAAATGTTCCAACAGGAGTTCCAGATATAACATCTACTATAACTAGAAGGCCAGAAATAGCCCATGCGCTGATAAAACCTGCAAGTGAACAATACAATATAAAATATGTATGTTTGTTTCTTGCCGTAGCTTTTGTTTTTGCCAAACTTTTCATATTCTCTTTCTTTACGAACATACTATATAAACACGTGCCTATAACCAAATATAGTGCCTAACAAATGGCATGGCACTGGAAAAAACAAATTAGCTCAAATACCATTTACTCTTATTTTATGATATACGTTATGCGAAGCTATTACAACTGATGCGGCTATGCCTGCACCAATGAAATTTCTAAGTGTCATCATTAGATTAGGAGATGTAGCGATCAACGATCTGCCTGAAACAGTGTATATATTATCAATGAGCCAAAATGCAAGAGTTATCCAACCAATTACACCTGCAGTAAATGCTCCAAGTCTTGCGCCGTTAAAGGTGAAAAATAGGGAAAATGCAATAGAAAGATACCATAATCCGCTAAGAATTAACCAATTAAAGTGGAAAACTTCTGGCCTAGCATCTAGCATATAGTAGGTAGAGCCTATCGCAGCCATGGCAAACAAGGAAACAATGAGAAGTTTGTTATTCAAAGTATGTGATGTTCGCTGTCTTCGTCCTGATGTTTTTCTTTTTACTTGTTGTTCTTCTTTTTGTTCTTCATTCTCAGCAGTCTTGATTGCTTCTTCAAATGTTTTTAACTTTAGAGGGATTAATTCTTTAATTGTCTCATCCCTTACTGTAGCCTCGTGTTTTAGGCTATCTATTAATGGTCTTGCTAATGAGGCCTTTACCGGAGTAATAAGGTCAACCCAATAGGAGGATAGTCGGGGAGTAAGAAAAGGTATTATAATTATTTTTATATCTTTGTTGAGCATCTTTGCATAACGCTTCATCATCTGAAGATATGTTAGCACTTCTGTGCCACCAATATCAAAATCTCTTCCCTCGGTTTCCTTTACATCGATTGATCGAACAAGATATTCAACGACGTCGTCTACTGATATTGGTTGCGATTTTGTCAAGACCCATTTTGGACATACCATCATCGGCAATCTTTTAACAAGGTATTCTAACATCTGAAATGATCCTCCACCCTGACCTAAGATTACTGCTGCACGAAAAATTGTAACTGTAGCAGTAGATGTCCTTAATATATCGCCAACTTCTTTTCTACTGCGCATGTGGTCTGATAATAACGACTCACTATGCCCTTCTCTGTTTTCTTCGTGAATCAATCCTCCCACGTATACGATCCTATCAATACCACACTCTGTAGCAGCCTTGGCAAAATTCTGTGCAGCAAGCTTATCTCTTTGTGAAAATTTTTTCCATTCCTTAGAAGAACCTTCCATTGAATGGATAAGATAAAATGCAATATTTACTCCATTCATGGCCTTGACCAGTTGAGAATAGTCATGTACGTTTGCCTCAATTATCTCTACGGTCCCATTATATTTTTCGTAGCGATCTCTCAAAGATTCTTTGTTTCTAGTCAAACACAATATTCTGTAATTCTTGTTAGTTGTATCAGGAGAGAAATAAATAGATAATAATTTTGATACGACCCGGCTACCAATAAAACCACTCGCGCCGGTTACTAATACATTTACCATAGTTTTCTCCACACGTCGATCGATATTAGTATTATACATAGCAGGGCAATTTTGCATAATCTATCTATCTATCTCCTATCAATCCAATTTTGTACGTCAGACTGTGCTGTATGCAAAGTCATTTCTACTGGCAGGTGATTTGAAAGGGTAAGAAGAACATCATCCTGACTCAAATAAACCTCAATAAGGTCTCCTCGTCCTATTTTTACTTCAGATCTCACAAAAATTTTATTTTTGTCGCTATCCCCA
>JBEVTH010000102.1:4677-8895 GCA_041156085.1 Candidatus Nitrososphaera maunauluensis | reverse complement strand
TTTTAGCGATTAATCTCTAAATAAATAGTTAGAAAAAGGATTGATTTGGTGTAAATAATGAAGGGATATCTTTTCAGAGATCAGGAGTGTATCCGAAACGCCTGCCAGAATTTGCTGTTAGGATCAGACGTAAACGAAGCCCCATTTAACGAGGCTATGAGCCCAAGGATGATACCCTGACACACAAGTCATCAGAGATTCCCTAGATCCAGTCAGCATCCAATGAATATGCTCATAAAGCTCTTGTAGAGTGGTATAATTCGCGCTATGGATTTTTGATCTAGTTTCAGAATAATCCAGGCATTCACCTTTTATCTAAAACCAAAGTCATAATGCCTTTAAAAAGTAATGAAACTCGTCAATTCTGGTCTTGTATTTCCAAACCCACGATAGCCAATCGACAGACCTTCGTATTATTATAGGAATATTTCTGTTGTAATAAAGGAAAGCAATAAGAAGGATCTGGTTCTTCCCAGCTACAATGATGAAGGATGATAACATTATTCACTGATTAAAATCAAACGATTATTAAATTCTATAGCAAGACTCTTCTGCTTTAGTTTTTTGCGTATCTCATTTGCAAATTTAGTCATACTCTGTTCACTGTTTTTAGAAGTGTGTATTTCAGCGCGAACATATTTCTCAGGTTCAAACTTACCTTCAAAATATCCATCAAGCTCTATGAGAGATAATTCTCTATACTTTGAAGCCAAATTTCGAACAACTTCCAAATAACCTTCAACTCTTGGAAGGTAAAATTTAACAGTATCAGATAATACCTTTACCTTAAAATTGTTGTAGTTTGTAGATTTTGTCATAATACGATTCATCCGTTGTAGCAATATTTAGAATTAATAGAAATATTTATCATTTTAAGATCTTTGGTATGTCGTCCAGATTACTAATTAATTTAACATCGTTATAGCGGTGAAGTTGCGCAAACCATGGTTTGGCAGAAGAACTTCTTTAGCTTACTCTATCTTGAAGACTATTGTATATAACTATGGTATTAAGGGCTGAAATTGCTGTTATTTCTAGCAATTTTGGAATTTTATTGCTAGTTTTCCAATGTTGGTAGTGATCAACTACATTACTTTCAAGAGTAGAAGATATTTTTTATTAGCATTATTCAACTAGGATTGTCTCTTTCTCCTTACGTTTCTTTTTAATATGAACTTTTTCCAGAATGAGTAGGACCAGTGTGATTAGCCAAACTATTGCAGTGAGATTGTTTCGATTCTTATAGGAATATCTTCTTTTTTCATTTTGTTCCCTCAAATATATCTGCCACCGTTGATATAACTAATCATTTCCAGAATAACCGTATTCAATAATAATACTATACATGAATTTTCTATAGTAATCTACATTTAATACTCCAATAATAAATAGTGGGTTATTGGCAAATCAAAAATGGCTTAACAAACAGATTGATCCAGCGGCTTTGTACTCATCTATAGAGGAGATTTTTGCAGCTTTTGGCCCTCCGTATGGAGCAGCTGATAATAAGATCGTACCAAATGGTTTCTTCTGGTCATCATTGGCAATAAATACACTTTTGCGTAGTCGTGTATACTCGGACACACCTACTCTGAACGAATGTAGTAATAAAGAAGAAGAAATTACTCAATACAGCTATCTGCATAACGAAAGCACTCTGCTGATGTTAGGTTTAATGGTTCTATCATGGCTAAACATCAATCTTAAGAAAAAAACAGAAAACGGACACTGTCATAACCCTACTCATAGAACAACCCAAGCTAATAAACCAGCGAACTGTCAAATTGGAAGCGATTTCCACAGAAAGTTATACTCTAATTACATATCAATCTTGGAAGATTTTGTAGAAAGTGTAAAGGCCTTTACTCCTACTCAATAAATACACAATAAGGGAGCCATCTGTAGCTACAATAACTAAACCTTACATTTACAATTCTTTCCTTCTCCTTCCTTTCTGATCATTAATGGAAATTCTTTCCTTGTAAATCCCACAAGAGCAAGAAATTCGTTTCGAACTGGATTCGTAAGTGTTCATGGTTATATCTTCAATTGCTCCAGGTTCTACATAGCCTGTGTTATTTGTATTTGTTAACTACAATCAGATCATATGCGAGAGGAATACCGAGCTTTCTCCTTGCATTTGGACTTTGCTTGCACTAGGGTGAGCAGAGAGAAAGAAAATAGGAGAATCAAGCAAGTCATTTAAAGCATATCTTCATCCATTACCATATTTTAGGGCAATATCTTCTACCACGTCAGCAACATCAGCACAACGATCAAGTGCCCCTTCAAGGGTTTCATAAATTTCTTTTAACTTTATTATTTCCATAGGATTGTTTGTTTCAAATAATTCTGCTATGGCTGTACGATAAATAGTATCCGCTTGATGTTCGTAGTTTATTATATTCTTAGAATGATCGATTAAGTCATTTGCGCTGTTTAAATTCCTTATTCGGGATATTAAAAGCTTAACTTCTTGGGAAGCTGAAAGTAATACCTTTGCAAGTTCTAGCATATATGGAGTTGACTCCAGTATCTTGTATAAGACAAATCTATTGACAACTCCTTCGGTAGCATCTAAGACTTCATCTATGGCACTTGTAAGTTTGGATATGTCTTCAGGGTCTAAGGGAGTCACGAACGTCTTATCTAAAATTGTGAATAATTTGTGAGTAATTTGATCTCCTTCGTGTTCGAGATCTTTTATTACTTTGTACCTCGCTTCGCCATCCATTTTATAATTTGACATGAAGTCAACCAAAGCTGATGTTGCTTTTACTAAATTTGCAGCCTGCTCTTCTAATACACCAGTAATTTCTTTATCATTGGAACGTACCCATGATAGGAATCCTTTATTCAATGTACTAGTAATTGATCATTGGTATAATTATTTTAATCGTTTCATGTAGATCTATATACTACTACCTTCAATGTGCTTCTGGTATAAAGGTCGAAACAACTACAACTAAACTTATTCATTGGTTAGTTATGACCTATTACTAGGTGTTGTTATTGGTATGTGTAAATTTCTTAAAATAAGTGGTCTATTCGTGCTGTTATTATGCTGAACCAGTTATCACTTTTATAATGAGTATGCTGAGTGATGCAATAGCCGCGCTGGCAGGAATTGTTATAATCCATGCATAAACAATACGTTTTCCTAATCCCCATCTAACCGCTGATAATCTCTTGGTGGCACCAGTACCCATTATCGCGCCTGAGATTGCATGAGTAGTACTAACAGGTATACCAAGCCAAGCCATTGATGTTAGTACTGCACCACCTGCAGTTTCTGCACAAAAGCCCTGATATGGTCTTAATTTGGTCAACTTGAAGGCCATGGTCTTTACGATTCGCCATCCGCCAAAGAAGGTACCCAATGCAATAGCAGATGCAGCCAGAATTATGACCGGAATAGGAACAACGAATGATTTTGAATGCAAAAAACCTCCTGCTATTAATAGTGCGGTAATTACTCCCATCGTCTTTTGACCATCATTAGCACCATGAGTAAGTGAATAAAACACGGATGAAGCTACCTGAAGCTTGCCAAAAAATCTGTTCACTTTTGATGCACTAGAATTACGTAGGGAACGCATTAATACAATTGTAAAGCCAAATGCTGCGACTAAGCCGAGTAATGGTGATATTACCATGAATATCAAAGTTTTTTCCACACCATCTTGTACTATTGCGCCTATACCACCAACGACTAATCCAGAACCAATTAGTCCACCAATTAAAGCATGACTACTTGACGATGGAAGTCCAAAATACCACGTGATTAAATCCCAAGTAATGGCTCCGATTAACCCCGCAAAAATTACAGGTACAGTAGAGAATTCTGGCTGGATAATGCCTTTGCCAACTGTTGCTGCCACAGCTGTACCAAATATGAATGGACCAGAAAAATTTCCTATAGCAGCTATACCTACAGCATGAAGAGGCTTTAGAACTCTGGTGCCTACTACAGTTGCAATAGCATTAGCAGAATCATGAAAGCCATTTACAAAATCAAAAAACAACGCAGTCGCTATCGTTCCATATACTACAAGATGTAATGTTAATTCTACTGTCAATTTATTATAAGTATGTAAAGTACATGCCATTAACTATTACTAAAAATTGCTACCGTTTAGCTGCTCCGAATAGGTTGGGTTCTAACTTATTAAAACTGACTATGTATTATTATTACTATTTATATTTTTATAGCATCTA
>JBEVTH010000102.1:0-4577 GCA_041156085.1 Candidatus Nitrososphaera maunauluensis | reverse complement strand
CATATATACCGATGTTCCCTTCTATCATCATCTCGTTGTGAATCCCTCGACAGGTCTGAAGACAAAAATAAAAATTAACCTATAAAGGCTCTAATGTGATATTTGGTATATGAATAATAGATATGTCTGCATATCATAATTTAATTATGTAAGCAAAACATCAACAGCATTGGCTGTCATTGCCGTTGTCACTGCAATAGCACTTCTAACAGCAGGTAGCCTTAGTACTTCGATATTGGCAGAAAAAACTACAGGCTCATTAAGTAAATTCATTAGATGTATAAGAGGGTTATCTGGAACGTTTATTGCTGATATAGACAATTGTTATGATACTGTCTAAAACACAGATAGTGGAAGCGTAGTAGACAGCAGTGGAACAGTGCCCTCTTACAACTCGTTAGAATAAAACATGTGAGAACAATAAAACATCGACGATTTTGATGATCTTCTCAAATATTTTTATGTTGTCATTGTTCTCAGGTCTTGCCAATTTCTCATATGATTATTCCTGATTCTACTATTTTAAAATAAAAAGTAACGATTAATTCTCTGACGTTTTGAATTGGCAAATCTTGTCATTTATTCGGACGTTAATATTGGGCAAAATTTTCGCAGCAATAATATCATCAATTGGACTATTAAATAAAAAATACATAAAGGACCTATCGTCAAGAACAAGAGAACACTAGATCTTTTCGGATAACGTCGTCTGAAAAGACAGAAGAAGAAAGTATTACTCAATTGATACAAGTTAAAGGAATTGGAAGATGGATAGCAGAGATGTTTTTGATATTTTATTTTAGAAGGTTAGACGTGTTACCCGTTGCAGTCTTATGTTCCTAAATTACCCTTCAATAAAACAGCTAATGATGTTTTTCTTTCATAGAAAAGAACCGACAACATAATCTACCGATGCTGTAATAGCTCATAACTATTATTACATTTACGGATAGAAGACTGACTTGATAGAATCCTTACCTGATGCGATTAAGCCATTTGATGTAGTCAAACGATAGGTTTTGATAGTTTAATATGAATGATTTCAGCATTTAACGCTTGCTTAGAATTCTGCATTATCTTTGACTCATTACCTAAGTATTTAAAATATAAAGTTAGCAAAACTGCCCATGGCAAAATAGGTTTACTCTCAAGTTTTGACTGAAGAATAATTATATTGTTGCTTTTGTCATGTTTCAAACTTCCTGAATATTTCATTTTCAACGCAGTATCGATGATGTTTAATACTGTATTGATATCATGATCTGATATTTTTATGCCGGATTTTTCTATTGATTTGACGAATATTTCTATGGAGTCCTCGGTTGGATTAATTGTATGCGCAAATAGATAAGAAGATAACCCATTTTCAATTGCTTTGGTTAATTGAATCGCTTTTAATATTGTATCTGGTTCGTTATTTATTGAATGGTTTATCTCCATTGCGTTATTCCATTCCTCCTCAAAATTTCTTAATTGTGCTAATCCAAAAATATCGATTGATGTAAATACTGCAGCTTTTCCATTGCTACTATCAATTGATATCATGTTGGTGTCAATAATTATCGTATTTGAGAAAACATCTCCGATTTTCAAATCAATGCCTTCGGGTAATGTAACAAGACTTTCACTTCCGATACATTGATTTGTTATTATTAACCTAATTTTTATTCCATTGGTGATCGCTCTTAGAAGGGATTGTTTGCACTGAGAAATCAGTCTTAGCCCCCAAACATCAAGTATGGCATTTATAGAAGATCTAGACGCAGCTAGAAGGTGGCTAACTTTTTCTAATGAAGATTTTGGATTAAGTATGCAATACCTTTTTTCTTCCGAGCCGATAGGGTTTTGTACTTCATCGTTTATTCTTTGCAGCATCTCTACAATTTTCTTCATGTTCTTCGATCTTCGTTCATGCAGTTCAACTATTTCACCAAATGCTTCTTGAGGAGGAATAGCACTACAAATAAGCGGTTTTTGTTGAGAAATTACAGACAACTTCTTTTTTTCCAATTTCTTTAATGTCGGGTATATCTTTGTACGAGGTAAATTTGAATAATATGCTATTTCACTAGCAGCTAGTGAACCCTTTCCATTCATTGTTAGATAAGCTTTTGCCTCATATTTTGATAAACCAAATTCTTCTAAGCTTACAACAAGTTCGTTGTTGGTATTGTGATGTATAGCGCGCATCGAATATACCACCATTGATTTTCCATACAAGGTAAAGGTAATAGTCAAATAGATTGGGCCAAAATTCAAAAAAATACTAAGCTGTTACTATGAACAAATGTTACTGTAGTCACAAAATAATTCAGCACATACTTAGTATTATGTCTGAATTATACGATACAAAATACAGGTATATGGAAATGCAATTTAAATCAAAATGGGTAAAATCAGAATCGACTGTGGAAGATACGTATGATAGTGATAGTAATAACTCGATAAAATATAGCATCCCTCTAAAGCCAAGGATTGATGCAGTTATAGATCGAATAGATTTTCAGGTTTCCAAACTTGAGATCATTTTGAAAGAATTAAAATCTAAAGATGATGAAACTTTTCGAAGTGTGATATCTTCAGTCAAAGATAACAATACTCAATATTCTGGAGTATTTACATCAGATTTGATGCAGCTAAGGAAACTGATCAAGATTGTGAGTTTATCAAAAGTAATCTTTGAGAATTTGAATATCAAATTGCGTGCAGTATCAAGTTTTGTAGATTTAGTATCTATCTTGAGTCCTGCAGTTGCTCTTGTAAAAAATGTTCGATCCTCTTTGATTCCATATATGCCTGAATCGAAAGAAGAGGTAGGTTCCATTTCTGCATTAATAGGAGGAATTCTTGTAGATGCAGGGCAAATTGGAAGCTCCTTGATAAACTTTGAAAATGCAAATGAGAAGGCCTCGCATCTAATGACTGAGGCTTCTCTAATTGTAGAACGAAAAATCAAAGAAGAATTTGCTGATTTACCAGAAGTTGCTCCTATTCTCACAAAGGACTGATTTGATATCTATTTTCTTTTGATGAGAATAAAACACGGTTTCTTTAATTTCGATTTTTCAATAATATATACAAAAGAATATGGGTTGGTTAACAAAAGATTGTCCTTGAATACAATAAATATGGTCATATTAATGATAATAATTAGCAAAATGAAAATATTATAACATAATAGTATGGGCAAAAATAACATGTATAGAAGTCCAAGTCAATTAAATTAGGACTTGACATTTAGTCCAATTTATTTTGTTTCTTACACAATATAGATTTACACCGTAGTAATTCAAACTTGGGCTCCAACTTTGATTTGAACAGTAGGATAATTATGAGTTTAGCTCCACAGGAATTAGAAAATAGCGCTAGTAAATATGCTGCTGAGGCAATTAGGTTGGATTCTCAAGGATCACGCGGCATGGCTATCCAATCATATCAACACGCTATTGAGGCGCTTGCTAAATTAGTTCAGATCTACCCTGAATACAAATTAAACAAGGTCTATATGGAAAGGGCAAATGCCTATCAAAATAGAATAAAAGCACTACAGATGTCACATGGTCTGGACGAAGAAGCAACGTCCATAATTAACGAATCTCCCAGAAAATCTCAAACAATTGATGGCAATGGTAAAACAGCAGATCACACTGGAGTCTCAAAACGAGGTAATGACAATAATGAAACGGAAAAGGCAGATTTTGACGATCTTGTAATGAAAGAAAAACCACACGTTTCTTGGAACGAAGTTGTTGGCCTAGAGGATGCAAAACGTGCAATAAGGGAATCGATAGTCTATCCTACTAAAAGAGCAGACTTGTTTCCTCTTGGCTGGCCGAAAGGTATACTACTTTATGGGCCACCGGGATGTGGTAAAACTTTACTTGCAGCAGCTGCAGCAGCGGAAATTGAAGGTTATTTTATCAATGTTGACGCAGCCTCCATGATGAGCAAATGGCTAGGCGAAGCAGAGAAGAATGTATTGAAATTGTTTACAATGGCACATAAACTCAATAATAATGAAAATGTTCCAGTACTGCTTTTCATAGACGAGATTGATTCGTTTTTAGGCACAAGGAGTAGCGAAGTCGGAGGAGAGGTGAGAGTAAAGAATCAATTCTTGACAGAAATGGATGGAATTAGTGCTAAAGCGAGGGGATCACAGCTTTATGTTATAGGGGCTACAAATAAACCATGGACTTTGGAGTCTGGTTTCCTACGAAGGTTTCAAAAGAGAATTTATGTTGCACTTCCTGATAATACCTCAAGAACCAATTTATTCTATCAGTATACTGAACCATTGAAAAAAGAAAGGTCGTTGAAATCTGAAGAACTTGCCAAGCTCGCAGAAGGATATAGTGCCAGTGATATTAAAGATATTTGCCAGTCAGCTCAACTTAGGGTTGTTAATGAACTGTTTGAAAGTGGAAAAGCAATGGATGCAGAATCTATACCAAGATCTATTACCGTAGCTGACTTTAAGGAAATTTTCAAGATAAGAAAACCAAGTGTCAGCATAGATATGATAAAAGGCTATATGAAATGGAGTGACCAGTTTAAGGCACTCTAATCTATATCTT
>JBEVTH010000101.1:0-8915 GCA_041156085.1 Candidatus Nitrososphaera maunauluensis | reverse complement strand
TTATTTGGACATGTATTAAGAAAAGCTGTGTAACAGCTCTAAGATCTCTAAGTATGCTAATCATCTTTGCCTACTAGCAGCAGAAAATTCAAATATGTTATTCATGCATTATCTTTATCTATTGTTCCATAATTTCGTTCTAATGAATGATATATTCTACTTTATGACGGAATCGCTGCTTACCATTTAGATTACCCTAACTATTTAAATTTTTAAAGTAATGGTGGTGGGCTAATGAGTATAAAGAATATCGATCATATTCTTCATATTGGTTTTATTTGTTCATTTATCGTTGATCCTACATGCCGCGACTAATAGCTCAGTTCACATATGCTTTTAATGCGTATTGCCTTAATTACTGAAGATGTCATTTTTGGCTATTCTACATAGATAAGGAACGAAAATAACTCTAACACCAATAATAGGCACCAATATAGACATGCGTCAGATAAGCAAGTTTGTTCTGCTCCTAAAAAAAGCCGCAAAGTAATGCAATATCTGCCAATTCTTTTGTCTATAATTGCATGAGCATTCAAAGTCTGAGTTTGGTCTCCACGCTTAATATTTACATGATTTTGGTCTTCAAGGCATCACTTTCGATCAAATTGAAAAATGCACTCTCGACGCACAGTTCTTATGCAGGGTAATGAAATATCATATCATGAGGAATTATAGCGGCCCATCAAGCAGATTTGTTGCTACCAACCCCAAAAACGGCCATGAGAGAACTGTAGTTGATAGTGATGATGCCAGACACCTTGAAATTTTTATGAATGGTAGCTGGAGACACATCCAAGAAAAATGTCGAGAATATACAAACAAGGATTGCAGAAAGAAAAATGACGTCAACTGGTGAGTCAAACTACACACGCATTTTTGATTTAGGTTGCAGAAAATAAGAGCAAAAATATATGCACAATTTGGATTTTTACGTTGATCGTATAACTCGATAATTTGCCTTTCTCTTTCTTACAATCATATTAATATGTATTATAACTACGGTTTCTTAATATTTGGAGTGAATATATAGTCATAATATACATCATCAACATAGCCATACAAAATTATCAACAACAACATTAACTACAATAGCATCAGGTGTTGAGCCATCTAGACAAGTGGGTTGTTGTTGTGTTGTTGATGGTGTATTTTCTGCTGTTGATGGGGGAGGAGGTGGAGGAACGTGAAAGTTCCGTAAAAAAATATGGTTTGTCGTAACATACGTGATACACTAGCGAAACCAGCCTTGAATATATTGAAGGAAAGGAATACTGCAGACGATGTGAGGTTTTTCTGTTTTATAATTTTAGATTATTCTGTCCTTGCTGTGGAATGCAACTGAGAAGTCCAACAAAGGAAAGAGGTAAGAAGAGATTTGTGAGACAGAAGGAGAAGATAAAACTCATGTGAAAATAGACGGATATTCGCTTTGTTGGAGTATCTCAAATGCTGAAAAATAAATAATAATGGAGATGATGACGACAGAATATTCTTCTGTTGAGATCTTTCTTGTTTCTTGTTTACAATAATTACCTACTGTAATAGAGTACAACGAGTAGAATGAACTGCTATGTATGTGGCACCAAGGGAGTATAGAGAGACTGTCAGGACTTGGAGAGCGCATAGATTTACAACCAAGACAATGAAGAAATGTAACGTTTGTGGATGGATTATGTTGACAATAGATGGTGATGATAATAATATATTTACATGTCGCAAATGCAAGAAAAACATACGTTTGGATTCATCAATAATAATGATTTATCATAACGGGCATTATTATCATGAAAAATGCGCACCTCCAAAAAAGGAGAGGATGAAAGATAATGAGAAATAATACTGGTTAAGTTCAATACTACATCTGGTGTATCTACTTCTGCATATATAATGTGTCTGGTATAAAGAAATCACTTCAATAGCCAGCTTCTGCACTTGCATCAATCTGTCTTTTCTAATGATGCTTTTCAACTCACATTTAGAATGACTTTGTAGTGTGAGTAATAATCTCTATCCGAGTGTAGAGGATGTCGCAGAACCCTGGTTTCAGGACAGATCTTGATCTTTGATTTTTCGATATGTTTCGCTATTAATTGAGCCTTTTAGCACTGCCTATTGATTACCCTAATATTCTACTGCTTGTATTTTCTGGTCTAATGATGATTGGATATTCTTCATTTCATTAGTGAGATTCCATACTTTTTTCTGTGCCCTAGGCCATCGGGCTTCAGCTGCAGCCTTCTTGGCTTCAGCCAATTCTGCATCCCAATTAAGTGTTTGAACCTTGTTTTTTAGACCAGGTAATTCGTCAGCGTACTTTATTGCATTTACAATTTGTTGTTTACTGTTTAATCCATGTTACTTCATTATCAAAAATAATTTTGTATATTCTAAAAGATGGTCTTTTACTACATATAGTTCATTTAACCTGGAAAGTCCTGTGAGGTGCCAGTATTGTCTGTACAAGATATCTATCTCCTCATATTCAAGATCTAATTTAATTGCAACTTCTATGGGAGATTTGCCTTGTGAAAATAACTCGAGGGCTTTAGTGCTATTAAATACAGGTTCCTTCTTCTTTTCTATTTCATTTGACTCATTATTTTTATAATTGTAGCTCCAATACAGCTAAATGACATATGTACTATCTGTGCTATTTCTCTAATTGTCTTTCCTTGTTTGTAGAGTTCGAAAACATATTGTTCTCTTTCTTCTCTACTATTAAATTCTAACATCAATCCAAAATGTAATAATAGATTCTATCTTTATAATTCCCTGCTTTCTACTGGTATCATTTGTTACTTTAGATAATTTTTCCTTCGTGAAAAGACATTGATTATGGATAGTCTACGTGCTTTGCCGCCAGTGTATCAAATCCCATAGGCTTTCGTAGGACTTTTTGTCTCTAAACATACATATTCTAATCAGTTGCATATAATCAAAATGTCAACAGCAACATCAACAAAAGATGTGAAGTGCGAGTTACGCGGCATGACCTTTGTTAGCCATCAAGAGAAAGAAGAACATAAGAAATTAGAACACAAGGAACATAGAGAACCATCAGGCGTCAGTTAGATATCATATATCTTCCTCGTAGGTAACTTTTGAGTTCAAAATTGCCTAAACAAACACTCTTCAGTAGTTAGACTGGCTTTTCAATTTCTTTTTTATCATCGCTCATATTCTAGATCTATTTATAAAACTAGACTCGATATTGTAAGAAGCTTTTCAATTAGTTGGAATTAGGCGCCGTTTATAATTAATAAAAATTATTTTGTGCTTATATTAGATCACTCTATGTGTTCAATCCTCCTCTGCTGACGAGAGGTTTTGTGCTTACATTTTTCCTCGCGTCTATTCCTAGTCTTTGATAATATAAGCAATAACAAGAATACCCAGTTTGGATTTATTATATATGATATTACTTATAAGAAGTTAATAGTATATTATAATATGACAATTCATACAAATTAGCTTTCAATTCTTTTTATTCTGGATTCTCCATTATATAGTAACGAAAAGAATTCATAATGAAAAATCGAAGCAGAAATGAAATAATTGCTACCATATTAGAGATTGTCAGTAGCGGAGGAGCCACTACAAGAACTAAAATAATGTATGGAGCTTTTCTATCTTACACTCAATTAAATGAATACATATCGTTTCTCCTCAAGAAGGATTTGATATCACGACAACATAAGACTAACCACTCTGCTGCTTCCTTTAGAATAACGGAGAAAGGAACCCATTTCCTAAAGATACATAGTCAAATGAATGAAATGGTTTCTATCATATCATAATTATCAGCTTCGTGGTGGTCGCGGCGTCAGGCCCCCAAGCGATCGGGCATTACACGCAGATGGTCTGGCGGACCACGACACAGGTCGGTTGTGGGACCGCCAGTGGTAGTGGTCATCCATTCAGCATTCTGGTGTGCCAATACAGCCCGCCAGCCAATATCTTTGGGCAGAAGCCGTATTAGGAGAGCCTCGTTCCTATCACGTTAACCCCAACTATCACTCTGCCAAGACCACGGACGGAGTTCATTGAAGCAATATAAGCAATGGAATAGTGAGAGGAGGTGCTATCTACGAAGGTATTACGAAATATGAACATAAACAAATTCATGGAAGCAAGAAATTAGATTCCAATACAAATTACTACACTACTTTCTTGAATACCGTGCAACTTTACCTTTGAATTACTGTATTTTATAATATAGTATGAAAGGAATATTAACTTAAACTTTCCCATCAAGGTAGATTTAATTAACTTATAACTGCATGATCTGTTATTTGGGTAGTTAGCCATTCAATCATCTTATGTTGTGATAGCAGTAGGGACATAAGTAACGGCTCAGTAGGAAAAGGTTTTCCTTTAGCATTAATTGCAGTAGTGTATTTGTAGCAGTCATTTAACATTTTGTTGAATAATTCTTTGTATTCTTGTGACGTCAAGCTGTCTGCAAAACCATTCCACAATTCAATTTCTTTGGTGTTTTCGTTTGAAAATAGACTCATAGCATAGACCTTGTGCCCGTACTTTTTAAGAATTGGAACTCCTAATAGGGAGGAGGAGGATGGGCTTTGCTATCTTACGGTGTTTTGTCGATATTTTCTGTCGAAGCAATTACTTCCTTAAGATCACATAACCTCAAACAACACAAGGGACATCCAATAACTGCAAACCTTGCGATCAACAAATTTAAACATGATATTATAAATCAGGCTTGTACTATGATTCATACATCCGACTAGCCAAAAGAGAAGAACGATTATCATCATTCAGAATCTGCACAACAGGTAAAGGCCTGTTGTGTCCGTGGAAATGATGAGTTGCCATCTATGATAATAGGTAATTCCTCTGCTTCGAGAGAACAGAGATAGTCTAATCGCATGGTGGTAAGGGCAAACCAAAAGGCTACTTCTGAACCTATTAGAAGCTGTCTCAAAGGAAAGCCACATGTCTTTGAGAGCTAGTCGGAGTATCTGTTTTCATTTTTATATATCAACGAGTTGTATTATGACATCTAAGAAAAAGGTATTCGCAACTATAAATCCACAGCAGGCTGTAGATCAACTATATCGCGCACGTAATACATTCACTGCTGCTATTTGGCTTTACGAAACATCTTCCTATGATAAATGGCTCTCCTTTCTATATAGTGGTCTTGATGCTTCTTGAGGTTCTGATATAACCCGACAGTTAATTTCGAGGGAGTTTTCTACTCCATATATTCAAGACAGTATTTATTTAAGGTATATGCTGTCAAACTTAAGGTCTATCATAAGCGCCATCCAAACCGTATCAGGAGATACCCATATGTTTCAACTCAACTGTTATCCTCCTTTCTCAGCGCAGACGATGACTAATGACGTAAAGAAAGTTGCTGACCATAGATTACATTACTTCAATCGATTTCTCATTGTATCCTTTTTGCAGAAGGAAGTTCTTAATATATTCGCGGTGGTCCCCTTGCAGAACAATCTGATCGTCTTTACAGGTACCTCCAGTTCCTACCTTTGTCTTCATTTGTTTTGTTAGCGACTCCATCTCTCGTCTATCTTTTAATCCCTTTACTACTGTCGCTATTTTTCGAAAACGTCTGATATCTTTAGATATAACTATATGAATTTCGTCCTGATCTAGTTCTCGTAGAATATCGTCCATCGAATTGGTTGAACTATCGAATTCATCTTTTATTTGTGACACCTTATATAATGTACACTTCTAACTGAAAAGGTTTAGGATCTACATTGATAGTATAATAGGTTCCTTCTTCTATTATATTACAAACTTGCTCATATTGATACTCTCCTATGCATCGGCTTAAATATGTTATTGAATTGGTTCAGCAATCCTTTAACAGCATATGACCACTAATTATATCATTTACGTCGAAACTAGTAAATAACGTTACAACGATTATAAAACATAAAAGAATCATAATATGAGAACGATTTTGTCAAGGAAACAGATAAAGCTCCTAAGATTTGGAACCCTTGATCTTTTGATAATCTCATATAGCTTAGAGTGACATTTATGATTAATGATACATATCTTAAAACGATTATTGATAAAGCTAAAGTAGCGAGGCTAGCAACAGTTGATTCAGAACACAAGCCACATTTGATACCAGTTGTATTTGCATTTGATAATGATTCTTATTTTATACCAATAGACGAGAAGACTAAGCGATCTAAGCCTGAAAAGCTAAAAAGAACAAAGAACATACAACAAAATTCAGACGTTGCCTTGTTGATAGATGAATACAATGATGACTGGACAAAGCTTTATTTCGTTATGATTCAAGGAAAGGCCTCGATAATAGGAGGTAAAAAATTAGAACAAAACGAACTGTCATTATTAGAAAAAGCTCACAAATTACTGATTGATAAATATCTACAATACCAAAAAATCGATATTGGAGAATATGTTATAGTGATAATTCCACAAAAGGTAATAACTTGGAAGAATGATAGAGTGGTTAATTGATTGGTATATATCCAGATACAACTTTTAGCGTATCCCAAGCGATACTAACTACATGTATTCGTTAACTTAGTGAAAAGTAATTTTATTTTTCCTAAGATTGGGAATATCTTTAGGAAATATCGCCAACTTCACTTCCTTCCTTCTTTTTGTTCCTCGCTTTCCTCTTTTTTTTACGTTTATTCCAAAAATCATAGAGTATTATACCAAAACCAACAGTAGTCAATGCTGTAGGGATTGCAATTTGTAGAGGGAGATAAATTACTGCCTGTCTTCCGAAATCATATAAATTCTGCCCAACCGTGAAAAGGTATCCGCTGATTATAAATACCATACCAGTCCATATTTTTTTTGTAAATTCATAACCCAATTTAGGGCTGCCCACTGCTTTCAGTGCTATTAATAGTCATCTTTGGGCATGTCTTGGATGTTAGATAATCAGTTTATAAGACCAAAGATCAATGTGGATTTTAATTCAGGTAAATATTCATGAGACGTACAGATCATATGATAATATCATATGATATTACCTTGTCTAACTTTTGGCTTATAATTTGGGGAGTAATCCTATTTTCATGGCTAACTCGTACACAAGTAGCAGAAACTCGATTTAAACGCAATTCTAAGGAAAAATTCCAAGAAAAGTTCTTATAAATCTTCGCTTAGAAATTCTCAGTGCATTTTTGCCCCTCTCAGTTAGAGTATACACTATTGTCTTGCCTTCTTTTTCGTCACTACTAATAAATCCCATTTCTCTAAGACTTTTTAGTGCTGGGTAGATGGTACCCGGACTAGGCTTTTCTCCTTCCTTTCTTCTTGCAATCTCGTCTGCAAGATCTTGTCCATGCATAGGTTTTTTTGAAAGTAAAAAAAGGATTAGAAATCCTAGCATACCTCTCATGTCGCAGCAATAGTTATCATCATCACCAGCAAATCTTCTCATACAATAGCATAATATATTGGATATCCGATATATATAAATACATCGAACATCAACATATCGTATATACAATATGTATAAAGGAGGTGAATAGTGATATGGGTTATGGTTGTTGTGGAGCAGGCTTTCAAAGAGCAAGGAGTTTTCTTACCAAAGAAGACCGTATTGCGTTGCTAAAGGAATATCAAGATGAGTTAGAGAATGAAAAGCAAGGCGTAAATGAAAGGATCAAACAAATTGAAGCGAGTTAATTTGATCCTTTTTACATATTTTTCATCATTCGAAATCTTCACTCAATTAGTTGATATTGAATTAAGAGAAACAAGGTTAATCAGATCCTAGAAATTCAATCAAGGTTAACTGTTGATACCACTTCTCGAGACGCCATATTGACAGAATGGATCAACTAATGTCCAAGACTATGTGCATCTCTCATCTGTATATACTTAGTATTACTGTGTGCATTTGCTCTAGACTATCATAATGAACTTCTTTGAGAAATAAATGTTGTTCCACTACGACGCATAAAAATTCTTTTTGATGATAAACTATAGACCTAGGACTGGGGAAATGTTCGTCGTCTACTCTTATTTTTGTTATGTTGTTGATTGTATTGTTGACTTCTTTATGATATCAAATTATTCTTAATGAGGAATGCCATATATTCATTCAATTGAGCAAAAAATACAAAAGAGCAAACATTAGTTTAGTCCTTGAAGACGGTTTTATACTTATAACCTTCATACTTATAATGGAAGTAATTATTTCATTTCTGCTTCGATTTTTCATTATAAATTCTTTGAATGCATTATAATACATAATCAAGAATAAAATATATCATTACATTTGAATAGAAATTACTATAGGGGCTGTATTTCTGAGCTTATTGAACATTCGAATCATCTTTCCTTGCAGGCCATACTTCTGCTCGAGAAGCAGAGAGGCCCTTTCTGATTCAGAAGTACTTACCATCCTTATCTCTCCACCAACCCATTCACCCTTTGGATGACCACGAGCATTACATGGAGTTATGCTTACATGCGAATTATTCTTTGCACGTTTGATCTTTCCAGAATTCTTATCAGTTCTTACATATATTATTCCTCTGTCTAATACAAACCACACTGGCGTTTGTACCGGTTGGCCATTTTTCCTATAAGTCTCAAGATTAATGTACTTTTGATTTGAAAATTGTGATACTTTATTATTACTGCCGCTGGTCATTGACTATCTAACTGACATCGTGATATTAATATTAAGGCTAATTCTAAACAGTCTTGAGATTAGTATTCGCATATTAACTTGGAAAAGGCTATTTTTATGTCTTTTTCAATTGCGGTCGTGCTGGTCGTGGGTGTGGCTGTATTCCTGTTTGTTTTTAATTTAGCACTCGACTATAGTCATCTTGTCAAATTGCCGTTCTTCTTATTGTATGCACAAAGTCCATCTTCAAGAGAGTCAGGAATTTGAACAATGAAATACCTTC
>JBEVTH010000100.1:0-8925 GCA_041156085.1 Candidatus Nitrososphaera maunauluensis | reverse complement strand
AAATCATTTACAGCCAAGGCAGAACAATTTATGAAACACACAGAACAGCATGCACTTCAAGGGGTAAACCCTGGTGGAATCTATCAAGCAATATGGAGTAGAGATGCGTCTTTCATACTTAGGAGTTGGTTTCACTCGGGAAATATTCATGGAGTATTGCAACAGATATCAATCATATGGTCTCATCAAATAGTGGCGGGCAACGAAAAGGTTATTTACGGAAGAGGCTCGCCAGAAATGAAGTATAAGCCAATCGTAGCAAAAGAAGATAAACAAAAAATGTTTGAAGGATCTCTTCCTACAACCATGTATCAAGCAGGATATAGTGAAGTTTATGGCCTAAATCCGGACATCGATTCTACTGCTTTGATGGTAAGCACAACGTCTTGGATTCTTGCAAAGATTTTGAAAGAAACGGGTGGCATCCAACGTGATCCCCCTAAAATTACAACTTCATCGTTACCTGGTAATAATGATAATATATCCGAATCAAAATCAATGACACGTCATCGTAAAGTTATTGATTTTGTAGTCCCCCGTATGCTTAGAGCTATTGATTACCTAACTACGAGAGATATTGACGGTGATGGATTATTGGAGCAGAATCACAATGAAGATTGGATGGATACGGGATTAAGAGCTGGCAAAATCACGTACAGTCAGGGATGTTGGGTCCTTGCTCTGAATAATTTTTCTTATTTACTATCAGAACTAGGTAAATATGACGAAGCTGAAAAATTGATGAAAATAGCAAGTAAAACAATTAGTGCAGTAGAGAATAAGTTGTGGTCTGAAGATGACGGCTGCTATATAGACATACTGGAATCACATCATATTGGCGGTCCTTATCGAACCCTGACTCAGGATGTTTCGCTTTATTTAGTTGCAATTAGTGAAAATACAAATAGTGATAGTCTTAGAATTCACAGAAATAATACTAATTTTAATAGCAACAGCCATAATAAAGGGGGAGGGATACAACAGGATCATCCTCTAAGACAGCAAAAAGATACATATTTACAAGAAAATCCAGACATGCTTCTTAGAAGAGCCAATAGTACTTTGGACGCTATTGCGAAGAGAGTATGGTTAGACAGTTGGCCAACAAATGTGGAAACTTTATTAAAAAGTACAGGCCCTTGGCATCTTAAACCATACTTTTATCACAATCGAACTTTTTGGCCTTGGATAACTGGAATAGAAATTCTCGCTCGTAGTAGATTTAACCGGTTCAATGAATGTGATATCCTTCTCTCAAAATTATCTAGTGAGGAAAAGGTACATATTTTGACGTTCTATGAGTGGATAAACCCAAAAACAAGTGAGGGCGGTGGAGCTTATCCCTTTAGAACAGGGATATGTACTGTAAGATGGGCCATCGATCATATCATTAACTCAATAAAGCAAGGAAAACATAGCAACAATCAGCACTGGTATTAGGTAAAATAATAATTGATTTTATTTTAATTATCTAGCAAAACCTGGATATAATGTCATTCCACCATCCACATAGAATGTTGTACCTGTAACATAGCTTGCTTTGTCAGATGCCAAGAATTCTACAACATCTGCTACTTCCTCAGGACTGCCCACTCTTCCAATAGGAATCTGCTTCAAAACACTCTCAAGTGCGTCTTTATTTTCTTTTAGCTCTCTATTCATATCAGTTTGTATCGCTCCTGGAGCAACCAAATTCGCTCTTATTTTTCTCTTTGCTAGTTCTAGGGCCATTGTTTTTGTCATCATTTCAATGCCTGCCTTTGAGGTAGCATAAGGTATGTAATGAGGCTTGGGTATTGTTTGATGAACAGATGAAATATTTATAATACAACCAGCTGTTGTTGTTGCATCTTGTTGATCTTGTTTTTCCATATATTTGACTGCCTCCCTGCTGCATACAAATGGTCCGGTAAGATCAACGCCTATGATTTTATACCATTCTTCTATACTTGTTTGCTCAAACGGTACATCCTGTTGAATTCCAGCATTATTTACCAGTACATCTATTCTACCATAGTGTTTGACTGTTTCTTCAATAAGTCTGATACAATCGCTTTCTTTTGACACATCACCTGAGATTGCGATTGAATCGCAACCTAGGCTTTTTATCTCATCAGCAACCTGCTGTGCTCTCTCCACTTTTCTGGAGTTTGTAACTATTCCTGAATATTTGCCTGAATTTGCAAACGCCACAGCTATAGATTTTCCAATTCCTTCGCTAGATCCTGTTATAACTGCAATCTTCTTATTCTTCCTTCCGAAATTATTATTAGCAGTCTCCATACTGGACTTTCTCATCTATATATCAATGTTATATAATTCATTGGATACAAACTCGAAATACAACGTTGGATGCCTAACCTGTCTTATTCTAGGTATTTTTACCCGCTTAGTTACTAGTTCAGCACTTCTTTACTTTACAACTAATAAAACAGAGGCTTTCTCCGTTGTCTTACACGCTATGCATATTTTTGCGATTATATGGAAAGATTTTGACTAATTCATTATCTCCAAATATGTTGATACATAAATCCAAGTAGTAGGAACATTTAAAATTAATCACACAAGTAAGACTGCCTTAGAATACATTGTATTTCGATTAACAACACTATAACATATATTGTCTTTTACTATTCATCTCTATTATCATTCTAGCATCAACCGATCTTCTACTATAAACTCAAATCAAGTGCAAGAAGGAGTAAAGTTGAACGCGTAAGTTAACTCCTTTGAGAGTTTTCTTGCAATCCATGACGAAAAAGACCATTCTACTTCCAAAGATATCCATACTTTTTGTTTACATTCACGAGGAAATTTTTTATTGGGAAATTTTATCCGTTCTGTCCCTGGTATAGTGTCGTCAAGCCAATACTGTTTTGGAAGTGCACTAAATATTTCGACAAGAGAACAGGCAAATTTGCAAATGATTTCAAGTGATTGCGTCTTATTGCTTCTACCTTTTATCTGATGGCCTTGTCTCGTAAGTGTATGAAAGCTGCAAGAATTGTTAAACCAAATGAGTCTTTGGAAGTACAACAACTTGAAACTCCAAAGCCTAAGGGTTCACAGATCCTTGTTAAAGTTCATTCGTCAGGCGTTTGTCATAGCGATATTCACTTGTGGGAAGGAGGTTATGAGGGGCCACATGGATTATTTTTAAAAACTACTGACAGGGGTGTAAAGTATCCATTAACTCCTGGACATGAGATTGCAGGAACTGTAGAAGGGGTGGGAGGGGAAGTAGAAGAACAAGAAGGAAAGCAGTTGTTTATCAAAAATGAAAAGGTCCTTGTCTATCCTTGGATAGGCGAAGGGTTGTGTCCTGCGTGCAGGATTGGTGAAGAGAACCTATGTGATAAACCTAGATCATTAGGTGTTTATGTCGATGGAGGTTATGCAGAGTATGTATTGGTTCCAAGTTACAAGTATCTTATAAAAATAGATGATAGTATAGATATTGATGCAGCTGCAACATTATCATGTTCTGCCCTTACAGCATATGGAGCAGTAAAGAATGCCAATCTAAAACCAAATGATAATGTCGTAATTGTTGGTGCAGGAGGACTGGGCCTGATGGCTATGCAGATAGCAAAGGCAGTCACTGGTGCTAGGATAATTGCTATGGATATAGGAGACGATAAGTTAAAAGCTGCAAAAGAAGATGGTGGTTCAGATGACGTGGTCAATTCAAAAAAGGATGATCCTGTAAAGGCCATAATGGAGTTGACCGATAACATGGGTGCAGACGCAGTGATTGACTTTGTCAACGCATCGAAGACTGTAGAAGATGATATGCAATTCCTTAGACGGAGAGCAAGGTTGATCTTGGTAGGATTATTTGGAGGCGAATTAAAATTAAGTCTGATTACAATGCCAACAAAAGCTTACAAGTTAATCGGTTCATATACTGGAAGCTTGGGTGACATGGTAGAGTTAGTATCGTTGGCAAAAAGAGGAGTTATCAAACCAGTAGTTTCTGAGAAGTTCAAATTAGACCAAGCCACAGAAGCGCTGTCAAAATTAAAAGAAGGCAAAATAGAGGGTAGAGGTGTTATAAATCCTTGAAAGCACAAGGGAAAGTAGCATCAAAAGAAGAAGGAAAAAAAGAATTAAAGACAATAAATCCTGCAACAGAAGAGGTCATCAATACATATAAAATAATTACTAAAGAGCAGGTAAGTGATGCAGTAAATAAGTCGCGAAACGCCTTTGAAGGCTGGAGTAAAGACATCGACAAAAGGATAGATCTTGTCCATGATTTTGCAAACGAATTAAGGAAGAATAAGGAGAATCTTGCCAAGACAGCCACACTCGAAATGGGAAAGGCGATAAAAGAAGCAAGATCTGAGGTAGAGAAATGTGCATGGGTGATGGAGTATTTTGCAGATAATGGCGAGGTCTTTTTAAAAGACGAAGTTGTTAATACAGATGCCAGGAAAACTTTTGTAACATTTCAACCCATTGGAGTAATAGGTAGTATAATGCCTTGGAACTTCCCTTACTGGCAGGCACTTAGGTTCGCAGCTCCGTCGTTGATGGTTGGCAACACAATTGCATTAAAACCAGCAAGTGCTACCATGCAGTGTGGACTTGAAATTGAAAAGGCTTTCAACAAAGTAGGGATACCCGAGGGTGTGTTTCAGACGTTGGTAGGAGATTCCAGCATAGCTGAGACATTGATTGATTCAGATATCGATGCGGTAACATTTACGGGAAGCGTTTCAGCCGGAGCAAAAGTTGCGCAGAGAGCAACATCGCAAGTGAAGAAAACCGTACTTGAGTTAGGAGGTAGCGATCCCTTCATAGTATGCAATGATGCAGATATCGAAAAAGCGACAGATGGTGCAGTCAAAGGCCGATTTATCAATTGCGGCCAGAGCTGCATAGCATCAAAGAGGTTTATCGTCACAAAAAGTATAGCAAATGAATTCATTGAAAAATTTGTCCAAAAGACAGAGAGACTTAAAGTTGGAGATCCTCTTTCAGAGGATTCAGATATAGGACCGCTGGTAAATAGCAAGGGTTTAGAGAGCATAGATTCCATAGTTAAATACTCGATCAAAGAAGGTGCTGAACTGCTTACAGGTGGTGAGCGGTTACAAATAAAAGACAAGGGTTATTTCTACAAGCCATCTGTTTTCAAAAACGTATCTCCTAAAATGCGGATAGCACAAGAAGAAGTTTTTGGTCCTGTCGCACCAATAATAATCTCTGACGATGAAGTGCAGGCCATAAAACTTGCAAACGATACACAATATGGCCTTGGGGCAAGTATGTGGACTGAGGATCTCGATAAAGCAGAGAAACTATCAAGAATGATACAGTCAGGAATAGTAAGCGTGAACAATGTGGTAGCTTCTGATCCGAGAGTCCCCTTTGGAGGAGTAAAGAAAAGTGGCTTTGGTAGAGAGTTATCAAGGTACGGTATGCTAGAATTTGTAAATATAAAGTCTGTCAGATTTTACGATGAATTGGTGCATCACCATCATGTGGAGTAGATAGTATGAGTGGAAATTACAACAATAGTATAAGAACAGCCGAAGTAACTAGGTGGAAAGGAACGAAAAAGAACACGACTGATCAAGTTAACGCTTCTACTGAAAAGCAGAAGCTGACGTATTCTTCCTCGTTGTCTACCAAGCATATAGTTATTTTAGGTAGTGGCTTTGCCGGAATTGAAGTTTTAAAAAGGGTTCAAAACAAGTTTAAAAATGACAAAAATATCGATATCACTCTAGTTAGCAGGGATAACTTTTTACTTTTCACCCCTATGCTTGCAGAAGTAGCGTCAGGGACTGTAGAGACAAGGCATATAGTAACACCTGTCAGGCTATTTTGCAAAAAAGCCAAGTTCTATGAAGCTAATGTAGAATCAATAGATCTTGATAATAAAGAAGTTATGATAGCTTATTCAGTTGGTAAACAATCTCAGCCAATTTCATGGAATCAGCACATACTAAAATACAATTACCTCGTTATTACATTGGGAAGCGAGAATAATTTCTTCGGGATGGCTGATGTTCAAGAAAACGCTTTCACAATGACCACGATTGATGATGCCATTGTTCTTAGAAATCACATAATAAACATGCTAGAACAGGCCAATTTGGAACAGCACAATATTGAATTGCGAAAGAGTCTTTTAACTTTTGTAGTTGTCGGTGGGGGATTTAATGGTGTCGAGACAGTAGGAGAGTTAAATCATTTTGTACGCGATAGTGTTGAAAAATATTACAAGAATATCTACATGACAGATATCAAAGTTATACTTGTCAGTGCTACAGACAAAATACTAGAACAAGTAGATGAAGAGTTGGGTAAATTTGCATTACAAAAGCTAAAAGGAAGCGGAGTAGAATTCATAATGAATCACCAAGTTAAAGGGGCAACTCCAACAAGTGCAATATTGGACGATGGCACCACAATTCCTTGTTATACGTTGGTCTGGTCTACAGGTGTAACTCCTTCTAAATTGATTGCGGATCTTCCATGCGAGCATGCCAAAGGACATAGGATTATAGCTAACAACTACTTAGAAGTCCCTGGTTATGAAGGAGAAGTATATGCGCTTGGCGACTGTGCTTCTATAACAGATCCACATACAGGAAAGCCTTACCCTGCAACAGCTCAACATGCAATAAGGGAGGGAAAAGTTGCTGCAAAGAACATTGTCTACGCAATAGAAGGTAAAGAGGAAAAACACAAGGACGACAGCAAAAACAAGAAGGTAAAGTTCGATTACAAGACAAAGGGAATGATGGCAGAAATAGGAAAAAGAACAGGTGTTGTAATATTATTTGGAAAAATAAAGATACATGGCTTTATAGCGTGGTGGCTTTGGCGTACGTATTATTTATCTAACCTACCTACAGCTAAAAAGAAGCTAAAAGTTATGAGCGATTGGACCTCTGATTTGTTCTTCAAGTCTGACGTAGCAATGATAAAGAGAACACAAGTGCAAGATAATAATAATAAGAGTAAGGATAGGGAGGAGAAAAGAGACGAACACGAAGAAGGAGGAAAACAAAAGGAACAAGGAGTAGGAGGAGGAGTAGAAAAGAGGATTCAAGAGCAAAATAATAACATGAACAAGGATACAAAACAAATTAACAGATAAAAAAGGAAATGATTTGCTTCAAATAACTAAACTAGACTTTGGCATTAGTAATGACCCGAAAGCAGTCCTGTAAGTATACCTGCAGGGCAGTATGACATAATGATCTGTAGGAGATGTTTTAAATTGGCGCATACTAAAGAAGGCTTCTGTTTATATTTAATAAACAATTTGATGGTAGGACGACATGTTGTGATATGGAAATAGAGAGAGATAAAGCAGAAATCAATGAAGAGTTGCCTATAGAAACTGTTCTTGTGTTGCAAGGAGGAGGTTCACTTGGTGCATATGAATGTGGAGTGTATAAAACTCTAGCAAAACACAATATAAAATTCGATATTGTGTCTGGTACTTCTATTGGAGCTCTTAATGCAGCAATAATAGTGGCTAATAATTACGAAAGTGTGAATAAATCTACAAAAGAACTTGAAAATTTTTGGTTGGAGCTCGCAGAAACTCTTATACCATTACCACAACAACTGTCATCATTATACTTTACAGATGAGATGAGAGCTATTTTAGCTTCAATGTATTCTGCAACGTATGGAAATCATAAGGCGTTCTTTCCAATATGGATTATCTCAGGCTATTTCAATTTCCTTCAACCATTTAAACCACTGCCATATCCACTTTTTGATATGACACCCCTTAAGAAAACTCTGAGTCGTTATGTTGATTTTACGAAATTAGGAAAACCGAATACGCCCCGATTAATTGTGACTTCTACCGACATACAAACAAGTGAACCAGTTGTATCGGATAGCAAACATGTCGATATTGATGTAGATCACATTATTGCAAGTGCTGGTTTTCCTTTCTATGGCATTGCATGGACTCAAAAAGATAATAAATATTTATGGGATGGTGCTCTGCTTAGCAACACTCCGCTGCGCGAGGTTATAGACGCGTCGCCTACATCGGACAAAATAGTTTATCTCGTTAATATATTCCCTCATTATCAAAAAGATCTTCCGCAAGACATGTTTGAAGCTTGGCATAGAGCCAGAGACATAATTTACACTGATAAAACAGATAATAATGTCAGATTGTCGAGGATTATTTCAAGACATTTATCACTTTTAAAGGAGATGCATGATTTATTGATGATTAGTAATGTCAAGTTTAAAGAAAAAACCGATGATGCAAAATTAGATGACAGATTTAAGAAAATGGAACTCGAGTACAATAAGCTTGCACGTCAACGGGGTGCAATAATAAAGGAAATCGTGCGTATAGAAAGACCAGAAAAAAAACATTTCCTTTTTGAAGATGCCGACTTTTCAGTTGCTACCATAAAGAAATTGATAAGGCAGGGAGAAGAGGACACAGAAAAAGCTTTGGCTACAAAAAAAAATAATAATAATCAATGACAGTAAAAATACTTCTTCTTGGCTGAGAACAGGTGAAGATGTCAGATTGTCGGGCATTATTTTAATCTGCATAGATGTTCTTGTAGACAAAAGGTCAGTTGCAAGTAGTGGGTTAGTATTATGACTTCAACTATTGTACCACACCTATTTTCAGAGATATATAGAAGAATCCTTGTTCTTCTAAAGAGATATCTTTAGAATCGCGTGATACATCGTGAATATCATTGTCATTTTCAGCTTGCTTTATTATTTTTTATCACCATCGTAAGTATTTTTGCTAACTTCATTTTTTATTTTTGCCTTGCTCCTTTTTCATTTTGATCCTTTGTATTATGACCATGACTCCAAAAAGTCCACCTATCACTAAGATCATACCGGAACTGGAAGGAAACTCTGGAACAACGACATATCCTCTTGCTATCCCATTACGTGTAAGATCAG
>JBEVTH010000099.1:0-8969 GCA_041156085.1 Candidatus Nitrososphaera maunauluensis | reverse complement strand
AGGAGGAGGAGGAATTATAAGTATTCACGCTGAAAAGGTTGATGGTCAGGCTCTTGTCAGCGTGAAGGATAGCGGTATTGGCATAGATCCTGAGATAATGCCCAGATTGTTTGAAAAGTTTATCTCAAAATCTTACCAAGGCACAGGATTAGGCTTGTTCATATCAAAAAGCATTGTTGAATCTCATGGCGGCAGGATATGGGCAGAGAACAATAAAGATGGTAGCGGAGCGACCTTTATATTTAGTCTTCCAATAAGCAAAGAGCAGCGACGACAGCAGCCGCCTCCAATCTCATAGAAGTAACAAGTCAGTCAGTCAGTCACCAACAGCATCGAACTCGAAAATTGAGAGATTACATTTTTCAGCAGCTTCTCCTTTGAAGCATTAGAGTATTCATTCTGACATTCAAATCCATTTAACAGCAGAGTGGAGGTATGAATTTGTCCATACCTTTGTTGTTTATGCACTCACAATTATATGCCAGTGATAGAATCAAATGTTCTTTAAATGGGGCTCCAATTATTTGTACTCCTACCGGCATATTGTCTTTGGTTAATCCTATTGGAATGCTTACTGCTGGAAGGCCAGTACTATTGAATATAATGGTATTTCGAAGCAAGGCATCACGGGTACGTAAAAGCACTTCACCATCAATATTTATTGTTTCTTCATCAATTTGAGGAGCAGGAATAATAGTTGTTGGAACAATGATAACGTCAACCTTTTCCTTCAATATTGAAAGAAAATCATTTCTTATTTCTTTAGTAATGTTTGCAGCATCAAGATATTCTTTTGCGGATATTTTTGTTCCTTCTACTAGCATCTCTCTTACCTCTTTACTATAATCTTTAGCTCTCGTTTGGAGCCACTTTACATGTATTTTTGAGGCTTCTGCAAGTCTAATGTCTTTCCAAGACCTATGGTATTTCTCTGTATTATGTAAATTAATGTTATCATCAATTACAGCATTAGTATTCGATAACTTCATTTTCAGAAAGTTGTGGAATATACCCCTTACGTCTGAATGTAAATAGTCAAAAAAATAGCTCTTTGGTACCCCAATAGAAATTTCTTTATCCCTAAATAGTTCAATAATTTCCGTATATGCAGGTATTCTTTTATTCACTGAGCTTTCATCTGAAATATCCCAACCCGATATACATTCTAATACAGCAGCAGTATCCCAGGCACTTCTTGTTATACATCCTACATGGTCAAAAGATGGAGCCAAAGGTACAACTCCATATTTGCTTACTCTACCATACGTTGGCTTTAATCCTACCACACCACAAAGAGATGAGGGTACTCTAATTGAACCTCCAGTATCTGTTCCTAAAGATATTGGAACCATACCTGTAGCAACAGCCACAGATGATCCTCCACTGGAACCACCAGATATTTTGGAGATATTCCATGGATTTTTAGAAGAACCATAGAAAGGATTTGTGCCAGTTATTCCAGATGCAAATTCATTTAAGTTATTTGTACCAATCAGAATGGCTCCAGCTTCCTTCATCTTTTTAACAACAGTTGCATCTCGATCAGAAATATAGTCTGATAATATCTTTGAGCCTGCAGTACATCTAATACCTTTTGCTTTAATGATATCTTTGATCGAAAATGGAATACCGTGCAAAGTACCCTTATAATTTCCTTGTTTAATCTCTTTTTTTGCTATTTCTGCCTGCTCGTATAACTCTTTTTCGTCGATAATTGTAATGAAAGCATTAATCGTGGAATTTAATTTTTTGATTCTATCTAGGCAGACTTCAACTAAATCTGGTGGAGATATATCCTCAGTCTTTATTCTCTCGGATAGCTGCTTAACTGAAAATAATGACGATCTGAGATCCTTACTTACTACCATGAATCAGAGAAGTTTATCGCTATCTGGAGTAATTAAATTAGTGGCTCATGAATTGAGCCCTTCAGCTTGAACTAATTTCGATATTAGATCACTATCCGTAGTGTGAGATCGATGAATAAGACTACTATGCATAATATTTAGCGTAAATAAGATAAATTCGATTATTATAAAATAAGCATTCACTAAGCCATAAACTAAAATTTTAGATTATCTGCCACTATCAATTATTGATAATTTTCGAACAGTAATCTTGGGTTTCTATTGGTCATGAAATATACTAATGTCAGCTGTTGTCGTGTTATAATTGCTAATTAATTAATCCACAGTATCGCCATAATACGGTTTGGATGTCATTTCTCTGGCAACCTCTATCCTCCGTTTACCTTTTGTAATCCATGTTACTCTAATTAGACTATATATCTCAAGATCAAGCAATACCTTATTAAAATTAGATTCACTCAACAAAATGTTATCTTTGCTCAAGTTGTTCATGAGATCTGTGTCAGTAATGTTTCCTGCTTCCTTTATCTTCTCATACACTACGTTACGGATCGGATTAGTCATCGTTAGCAATATAACGAAACTAGATACTTAGTTATGTTTGTATGCACTGATTGATGATTAGAGTTATATTAAATTCTCTTTGGTTCTGTGGTTTTGGAATGATGTAACCCTCTTGTACGTATTTTATGTTTACATTCTGGACAACGAAAGACGTGTTTTGGAACTTTTAGAGTACAGGCAGAACAATAATTGAAAAAGTTATAGTCAACTTTACCACGTCTTTGAATTCCGTTATTACTTTTCTGAACTAAACTCTCTCATCTTCTTGAAAATTATTGATTGTTCTTTAGCATCTTCTAATGCATTATGTGTATGGGCTATATGATCCAAGCCGAGCCTTGTCTTGATATCTTCCATTGCAAGAGTATGCCATTTGCTATTAGTTTTGCCTACCCATACAGACTTTAGATCAATTCCAGATACACCAAATGGATTCCAACCCAAGAATTTTTGAAAATAATAATTGACAAAGCACCAATCGAAAGCTATAGGAGATGCGACAAATACTGGCTTTTTGTCATCTGATACTTTTGCAATCCAATCGGCAAAGTTCTTCATAGCTTGTTTCGGTGGCACACCATTCACCTTGAGCTCTTGCATTGAAAGTCCTGCAATTTCTAAAGCTTCCTTTACATAATTGTCTGAAATAGGCTGTAACTCGATATAGAAATCACAATTATCCTTTTCCTCATTTCCTACAACACAAGCTCCTAAGCTTAACATACTATACTCCGCAGGAATATATCCTGAGCATTCTATATCTACTGAGATATAGATTGCTGATTTTGATGATAAATGATGATTATTCAACTATCAAGAATCTGGTTAGTAAAGGAATTCCTTTTTGGTGCGATCATCGTTATCTGTTTTATTACCCTTAAGTACAACATCCACTACATCCTGCTTTCCCCCACCTTATCACCGTATTTTCATATTCTTGGTAAATTGGTACAAGTCTTTCGTCACCATGTCCCCATTGTTTGTACATGCTAAACTTTTGATCACCCTGTACATGTGCACCAAGCACATCTTTTCCATTCAAATTCATGATATGATAACTTACTACTTTTTCCTCAGGTGGAAGAGATTTGTTACTTGAAACATATTTGAACCTAACAATTGTTGCGCCATGATTCATTATATCTATGATATGATCAAATGGATTACCATAAGGATATTCATCTGATATAAGAGTGTCAGATCTTATAGTTTCTATGTCATAATACATCTTTGAATATACTGCTAATTCATTTATATCGGTAAGGATTGCTTCTTTTTGGTTACTGTTTAGATTTGATGCAATAAGCTGATTATTATTATTTTCAAAATAAATTTGCCTTTGAAGAATGCTGGTAATTTGATTCGTAAAATGCTTTACTACATCTAGTCCGTCTGTATATTGTTTTGTATTATCAGCCTCTACAAAATGCTCAGCGAGTTCTCCTGGAATAGCTAGAGCTCTACATAACCTTGGTATATCCAACAATTGTCTATATTTTTGTAAATAATACTGAAGAGTATCGCTTAATTTGGATTTAGAGATATTAAGTACATCACAAAGAGAATTTAATTCATCTAGTGTCCTTGCGCTGTAACTAACCTTTGGATCAAAGAAAGATAGCTTTGAATATGATAGTACCATAGCCTGATACGTTACAGATGATCATGACAGTTTAGATAAATATATCTCCTGTCTACCCATTTTCATCTTCGTAAGTTCTTTTTTACAGGCATCGTGATTTTCAACTTCATAAGTCACGTGATTTCTAATAATATAACTGTGGCTAGCAGGTGCAAGTAAAGGTTATTTTCAAATAAGTCTAAAGAATTAAAGCAAGAAAAAAAGGTTTTATTTTCTCTTTCGCATATCTATTATATAGCCGCCTGGCTCTCTGAAGTAACCCCCAGGTCCTTCCATCACTTTTGCAAATTCTTCCTCTTCAATATATTCTGTATTCATATCTTTTTGCTCAGGATGTAGTATGCTCTCGTAATCCAAGCTACACATGTATAGTTTCTCTTCTAGTTTATGCATTAAATAACTTTGCTTAGATCAACACCTTTGAGCTAAGATCAAATACTTTATCTCGTGCAAGCTAACTTTTGAGTTCAACTAAAATCAAGATAAGGAATTTATGATTGATTACAGTTGTTTATTGCCATAATTTTTATTTTGTTAATCCAGGGTCTATCTGTTCCCTTGTTATTTGATTCTGCTTCGCTGTCGTCCGTTATAATATAACTCATTGGTTGTAGTAGTGGTTGGTGTGCTTGTTTGTTTGTTTAGTCCCTCTCTCGAAAGCTCATTATTTTCTTCTGGAGTGGTGACTTTAGCTTTACCAGTCACACTTACCACCCGACTTAAAGATCTGATTTAGACATGTTACTAACAGCAGCAGTTTCATGAAACGTTGCTTTTATCATTGTTCTATAAGCAAAAGAAAAAGAATATCGGCTTAAAGTAGAGGCGGTACAGGCGTGGGTGGTGACGATAAAGGGGCAATCGATTTCTATCTATCTATCTATCTGCGTGTCCTTCTTTTATTTTTCATAACATCAATAATATACGTGAAAGACGCTGCCGCTACCCCACTGGTGACTATTGGGGTTCCGTATTTATCCCAAAAGCCGGTAAATGCTTCACTAATAGTTATTGGTGGTATTACACTTATTGTTAAATTTGCGTTACCAGTTATATAACCAGTTGTTGGATATTTTTTGGATATTTGAAACTCCGGATCTACAAATCCAGTTACTGTGTGATTAAACATAGGTAATTTTGATGACGTTGTTGCTACAAACAATGAAGCCACAAACGGTACAGTATATACGCCTACTGGTGTTTGTGGAGAAACTTTTACCTTAAATAATACAGGTTGAGTTCTTTCGGCAGAAACACTTAAGCCATTGGAACTGTAATATGTGCCATTATCGAACTTTATACTAGTAACATTATTAGAAAGAGGCGTTTCTATCTCAGATGGAATTGCATGCTCTTGTCCTTGTCTTATGACTATATCCTTTGGACTTGTTATTACATCTATGGTATGAGGAGGAATACCAACCCAGCTTGTAAAATCTCTAACTTCATTTGATTTGAAGGATTCTGCTGTATAAAATGATAATCCGTATCTGCTAGGAGAATGTATAGAATCTAGGTCTAATCTCAGGTTAACATATCCTGGCCCTATTGTAGGACCACCAAAAGATTCAGTATAGTTTATCTTAGAGTATACAAGTGCACGGGAACCTGTTGATGATAATTGGTAAAGATATTGACTCCATTTTCCATTAACTGCTTCAACATAAAAGTCGTAATTGACTCCGTTATATCCTGAATTTTGAGGCAGTGAAACAATAGCAATGAGCATACCATACCTAATGTGTTTGAGGGGTTGATTATAAGTAGAAGCATTTTCAGAATTTGATGCTAACCAAAGTGTAGCATCTAGAGTTTTTCCATCACTATGATAATCTACTGCCAGTATGTCAGCATAACTAGATTTTAGATTAGCGTCGCTCTTACCATAAGTTTGAACCCAATGGAACTTTTCTTTATCCTCAAAAAAAACTTGATCAAACGCAGGTGATGCAGCAAAAGCCTTATGAAGAAGCGAATTGGAGATTAATAGTAATAATAACATAAATATAATAATATTAATTGAATTAAATGTTAAGAATAAGTTCAAATGTATATCATCTAAGTTTAGGTACCAAATCCTATCAGACATAATTAAGGTTTTGCTAACGTAATAAAGTAGTTGATCATTTGGTAACGTTACATTTGCAATGTGAGAGTGTGAGTGCATCGTTATTTTGTCCAGGACCCGCAAGCATATTGGCTGCGGTCTATCGACAAAATCTTTTGCATCTTTTCTCGCTTGCTCGGTCTGTCCCTTCAAAAATATATAAATGAATGTGTTCCAAACAGCAACTGAAAATACAATTCCATCTATTACAAAAAACTAAACAACATAACAGCAGATAGCAGTCAATATAATGAGCCTATACACGGCGTAACACTTTTTGTTCCATACAAATGCAATGCTACTTTAATTTGGTACTTGTATTTTGAGGGTCATAGATAAACGTGCCCTGATACACACTTTGGCCTTGACCTTGTTTGCGCTGTGAGTGTTCTCACATATATTTTACATCTTGATTCAGTTAAAGGAGACTTTCAAAATAAATAAAAAAATGAAGCCTTTTTAGGCGATTTCGTTCCTAAAGAGGTGGCTGGCCTAATACACAGGAGTAGGGCCTAAAGTGTTGACCTCATCATTGATGCATCTGCCTAGCGCAACCTGTTGTATTTGGGTAAACCCGGGTCGGGCGTCTGCCAAGTTATGAATAACCTCGGTCGTAAACAAATGAAATCTGTCATACTGAGTCATATTTCCGTTATTCAGCAAATTCCATATCCCAAGTGTATCAGTTATTGGTTTTGCTGGATCTTCTGGAAAACCATTATGAGCAATATTTTGATTCATAAGTTTTACCGTGCTGTCGGTAGTTAATAAGGAGACGAAGTTCTGTCTACTTTTATTCCAATTTTGAATATCGCCAATTGTCTTCCCTACATACCCCTCGCCAATTGTCCTGATACAACCTGAAATCGGGTCATTCCCGAGGCCTTGCGCTACTGCAAATGACTCCGAAAGCACGGTCACTGTTGAGAGTCCGGCTACGGCAAAGGTTGATACTATTAACAAAGCCACGACTGCAACTTGGGAAATATTTGTCTTCAACATGCCAATCTCACCTATTTGACCCACTCCACGGTACCCATCATTCCATAATCCTCGTGGAACAGCAGATGGCAGTGATAGACTGTTTTTCCTACAAAATCATTAGCTGGTATCCTAATAACCACATTACCATGAGTTGGAATCATAACTGTATCTTGTAATCCGTCTGCGTTATATGGTTTCCCATTAACTGACATTACCTGAAAATGATTCGTATGAATATGAAATGGATGAAAATTGCCAGATTGTACCGAGTCGAGACCAACTAACTTCCACTCCTCTACAGTTCCAAGCTTAACTTTTTCATCTACTTTGTTAGATGTAGGATCAAACGTCTTGTTATTTATCGTGTATATCCAATCTCTGTCGTTTGATTGCCAATAAAGGACTCTATGAGCAGCAATGGTCGCGTTACTCAAGTCTCCCTGACCTGGCCCCCGAAAGGTTAAAGTTGTTGGAAGACTTACAGGTTTCACATTTTGGTTACCTATTACATTCATAGTCAAAAGGGCTGTACCTAACGGATGATCATTAAATTGGTCATTAACAACTTTTAATGGGTCGTAATGGGCCGCGGCGCTCGCGCCAAATGTTTTGTTTTGTGCTGCCCCAGTCACTAATACATCAAACCGCTTTCCAGACGGAAGAAAAAGAGTATCATTTTGCCGTACCTTCCAAACAGGATATCCATCTTCTGCTATAATATAGAATTTGTGGCCAGGGAGTGCGAGTGAGACGTAGTTTTCAGGACCGATGTTTGCAATACGCCATAACTGAGTCTCTCCGGATTTAATGTTGATTGTGGGATTGATTTCTCCGTTGACGATTAGTCTTTCATGACCTGTAAGTGTATTACTCATATTATGTGTATCAACGAATAAAGGGTCAAACGGAAAATCTCTCATGGCAACGTTTTGTGTTGTGATATTCTGTAACGGCTTTGGCAATAACTTTTGTAACCCTTCAACAATAAGCAACCCAGACAGACCAGCCGAAACTTGGCTATACGTAAGCCCATGAAGATGTGGATGATACCAATCCGTACCTAATGGGTGATTTTTTGGAATAGAGACAGAATAATGCTGTGTCTTACCAGGAGCAACTTCAAGAAATATATTATCAGAATTATTTGCAGGAGACACATGAAATCCATGAAAATGGAGATTGGTAGGCTCATTGAGATTATTTATCAAATTAAGTTCAATTCTATCTCCAGGATAGACATGCAAAGTTGGCCCTGGAAGAGAACCATTATAAAGCATAGCAGTGACTGGCTTGCCGTCAACCGTCCCCGCTTGATAATCTACTGAAAGAGTAGTTCTCAAAACGCCGCCTTTACTCCATACATCTTGAGGCTTTGAAAAATTCATTCCAGGGAAAGGCGTAGATTGAGCTTGGTTTTCTAATCCAAATGCCTGCTTTTGGACGAGGAAGGAAGTGGTGCCAATATTAGATAAAAGTAGGCCTGCAAAAATAGCGAATGACACAAAAGAACCAAGAGAAAGATAGCTTTTTTTTTTCATATTTTCATTAGAGGTTAAGAATACTGATTCTTAACCTTTATGTTGATGTTGATAAAAAGTCTATAGTTAATAGAGTTTGGTGCATTGTTGGGTAACTCATCGTTGGGCTGATGATTTGACATTATAGTAGTTTTAAAGCATCATTTTCAAATATTTATTTTCCTTATGCTATACGACTACTACATATGACTACCGCCGTACCAGCGGAGTCAGGAGATTTAACGGATAAAGAGCTCAAGGCACTGAGCTCATTGCAGTAGATCAAT
>JBEVTH010000098.1:0-8991 GCA_041156085.1 Candidatus Nitrososphaera maunauluensis | reverse complement strand
TAAAACTTCAGTTTTAAAATCACAATTTTTTAGTCTTATTATGCCTGTTCCTATTTTAGAGTGTTTTTACATTTGGAGGGTTTCGATAGAGAATAGCAGATATGTCTGAAACAGTGCCTAGTTGAGGGATATCAATTGCCTCGCCTACACAACCAATACCAATACTACCCACTACAAGCAGCGGAGGAATACATAATGCGATAGGCAAGATCTGGAATGTGTTGGCATAGGCCCATCGGTGAAACTCCAAGATTTATTGCAAAAATATCTTCGATGATGGCAACAGTAGTGGATTCAGGAACCGGTAGCAATTACAAGTATTAGATAAGCGAATACTGAACTAGTTAGCAAGCATCGATTCTCTCGTTATTTCTGTACATATTTAGATCGTTTAAATGCGTAGTAGTAAAACAAGCCAGCTACTATAATTGCAATAATATACCAATAAGGTATAACGAAGTTACCAAACAGGTTTGTATGTGGTATATATATAACCCAAACTTTTTGTTGTCCAGTCTGAGGCTTGCATTAACAAGCCTTTCTTAGGATCGTTATCGAGTGGTAACCACCATCTATAGAAAAACCATGTAAAATCAACTAGCATAGCAGATATAACATTTGCCACTCCTAAGGATGCGGCCTTTCTTCTTTCATGTCTGCCTAGTATATTAAAACTAACACTGTCAAAGAAAGGACCAAAACCCACAAGAATAAAGATTATCATCATAGGATACACATGATAAGAATAAAGTCCTCCTATTATGGGGATAGCGACACGATGAGTGCCGCCCTTTACTGTGAGATTAGCAGTTTTTCCTAGGATTGGATCATTAATATAATAATATTCAAGATACCCATAACTTACTGCAAATACTATTAGCAAGCCACAAGTCACAAGAAAAGATATACGTGTTCTACGTAATAACTCAGTAGGAGAATCTCTTTTTTCAAAGCCGTCTTTTTTTAAATGTCTCTTCCTTTCATCCAAGTTCTATGAATCATCCTCTTTATTCTGGTATGTATGATGTGCTTCATCATCTGTTCTTTTATTATGTGTTTTCATCAGCAATCCAGATACTCCATTGCCTCACTTCCAAGTTGCAAGTCAAAGCAATTTTCTTTGTTCTTGTAGGTAGATAATTGAATACTGCAGTATTCTCATAATCTCCTGTGAAAATAATAATGTCTGGATCTTTTGCAAGACATTACTTTTGAACTTCCACACAATTCCAGAAGAAATGCAAATATATTGACCAGGCCAATGAAGTTAGAATACACATAATTGAGCTCAAGGTCCTTTGAGCAGTATGTAATTAGACCAGGTATGATCATCTCTATTTTTCTGTCAAAGAATGCGTTGTAGTATCGCTGCCCTCAGTAGTCATATGATAATGGACCACATATTTCAGAATATAACATATATTTTATACTGTTATTATGAAATAATGGTGATGATGATGATGATGCAAATTATTTTCAATTCCGGTTTATTGTATTATCTTTGATTGCCATATAGAGATGATGATGCTAATTGTAGAAGAGAAAAGAGGATAACGATAAGTTGAATATTTACATTTTTATTAAATCAACACTTAAATTATAATGTTGTATTAATCTATAAATGTTTGAATTAACGAGCCTCGTATTGGGGATTGTTAATAGCGCCGAAGTGATAATTATTGTAATCATAATTGCAGTGTTGTTCTTTGGTGTAAAGAAAATACCAGAGCTTGCGAGATCACTAGGTAAGGCATCCACAGAATACGAAAAGTCAAGAATCGAAGCAAAAAAAGAGATTCAACAAATTAAAAGCCATAATACAACAAGTGTCGATAGAGAAAAGCTTGAATCAATAGCTGATACACTAGGAATTGATTATTCAACCAAAAATGATGAAGAACTTAGGAATTCTATTGAAACAGAAATTGACAAGAGTAAAAATAAATAAATCTCGGTGATATAATTTTCTCTAGAAATATTTTAGTATTACAATTATTTGAGGTCATACTGTGAAGAATGATTAGTAGACCACAGGTTACAAATATTGTCAATCAGTATGACTTGGAGAACATTACCATTGGTACAATAGGTAGTCATTCCGCATTAGATATTATGGATGGTGCTAAAGATGAGAATATGAAGACCATTTGTATATGTCAGAAGGGTCGTGAAATTCCATATCAGCGATTCAAACGGCTTACTGACAAAATCATTTTACTTGATCGGTTCTCAGATATAATGAGCAGGGAAAATCAAAAAAAATTACAGCAATTAAATACTATAATGATTGCCCATCGTGCCCTTACTGCTTATCTAGGGTATGACAATATTGAAAATAATCTGAATGTCCCTATCTTTGGAAACAGACTGCTCTTGAGAGCTGAGGAACGCAGTACGATAAGAAACCAGTATTATCTTCTTGAAAAGGCAAATATTAGACATCCAAGGATTTACAAAAACCCTTCTGAAATTGATGGTCCAGCCATAGTCAAAGTTCAAGAAGCAAACCGCAAATTAGAGAGAGCATTTTTCATTGCAACATCATATGAGGATTACAAGAGAAAAGCAAGGTTAAAAGTTGAACAAGGGCTCATTAAAGAAGAAGATCTTAACTCTGCAGTCATAGAGGAATATATAGTTGGGACTTACTTTAACTTTAACTTTTTTCATTCTCCATTAACAGACGAAACACAGTTCCTAGGGATAGAAAGAAGATTGCAAACTAACCTACATGACTTTACCACCTCACTACCTGCCAGACAACAACTTGAAATTGATATCGAGATACAGAATATTGAAGTAGGTCATACTCCGGCGAGCATACGTGAGTCATTGCTTGAAAAAGTATTTGAAATAGGAGATAAATTCGCTGCGGTAGTCAAAGGCGAATATCCTCCAGGGATCATCGGACCTATTTCATTACAAAGTATTGTCACATTAGATTTGAATTTAGTGGTATATGACGTGTCGCTGAGAGTCCCAGGTAATCCGATTATTGCAACTACGAGCCCTTATGCAAAATACTACTATGGTCATACTATGGGTGTTGGTCGAAGAATTGCGATGGAAGTTAAAAATGCAATAATACAAAAGAGACTTACAGAAATAGTAACCTAGCTGATTATTATTGTTCGATTGCTTCTTCAAATAAATTCTTCCTTACTTTAATTGGTACATCATAATACGCTGCTAAAGCGATCGAATCTGATGCGCGATAATTTCTCAATATCAAATATTCCTTTCTGCTTTTGAAATATAGATTTGCACGTAGAACAGAACCACTTTGATAAACTCTAACTTCCATGAGCAATAAATCTTGCATAACCGCTATCTCTTCAACTAGATTGTAGATAGTTGGTATAGTATTCTTATCACCTTCTTGAAACCGTGAGATGTGTCTAGCAACTTCACCTGAAAAAGCACGCATCGGAAATTCTTTTCCATCAAATGTCTTTAGAATAACAATGCCTTCTAAGCCTAGTTGATCTGCAAAACCAACATAACTTATTTTTACTCGTACATACTCTTCGTCTTCTTCTGGAAAAGCATTAGGCATGATGACTGTGGATATACATTGCTAAGAATTAAGGTTTGTCATATATGCACAAAGTTCATTGTTTTCGTTATACTTTTACTTCCAATACTTCCCCTTGTATCTTTAGTAGTTTTAACAAATTCAAGTATTCATCTATATTACAAAATGTAGGTGTCAAGTATTCATCTATATTATTGCGACTATTTATTTTGTAAGAAACATTTCAAAACAATAAAATTAATTTCCGATTGGAACTAATGTTACTTGTTAATCGTGACTCATTAGAAATAGGATATGCATTTTTATATTTCTGTCCCAGATATTTATTTATACAGGTGATATTTCATTCACCGAGCATGGCATTGTAGTTACATCAGTTATTGTGCAAGTCAATGTAATCTTTCTTCCCTTTTAGTTAATTTTGCAATCACATTTTGTTCGAACGTTGATACTGTTCTTGAAATACTATCCAAATACATCTGTACATGTGGTTCCGCGATCCACATTTTTTCGTTTTCAAATAGATATCCATATCTTTGCGAGCTACCTATCTTTTCACGTGATCTAAGGATGTCAAGATATCTTGTAGACATGGTAGATTCATCAAATCCATGTTTTCTAGCTATTGAATCAAATACATTATGCATACCTGATCCGTGTTGTGCCGCTTCCTTCATACGATATGCAATCTTTCTTGGAATGCCAAGTTTCTCAGCAAGTCTTCTATGTACATGTTTGCCAAAGGAGTCATCCTTAGATTTTACATTCAATTTCATTTCCATCTGCATTGAAACTCTGATTACTTCCATGTCAAGAAAAGGTTCACGCATCTCAATACTATGCGCCATTGCGATTTTATCTTCTCTTTCAAGAGTCTCTCTGTAAAGTAAAAGCAGATCCTCCGTCATATGTTCTCGTAATTTTTGATACCCTTCCTTTTCGACTACCTTAGTATACCAGGAATATCCTCCAAAAAGCTCGTCTGCCCCTTGTCCAGTGAACATTACCTTAATCCCGTCTTCATGTGCAAGCTTTATTGCGGCATATACTGGAATTGCAACCTCCACCTGTCCGGCATTTGTATCCTCAATTACGTTGAGAACCTCAGGAATTATTTGTTCTACTTCATCATGAGTAAGTTCATTAACTCTTAGTTTAAGTTTCAGCTTCTTTGCTATCTGTCGTGCAAAAACAATATCACTAGAATCTTGAATACCGCCGGTATAACAAATAACTTCACGCACCATTTTCTTTGCGAGCCAAGCGATAATTACACTGTCAATACCGCCAGAGAAGATTATTCCAACTCTATCGAAGTCCTGCGTACGCTTTTTCATAGATGAAACTAATGCTTTTTCGTATGCGCTAATGGCTAAAGCCATTGTTTTATAAGCTATTTTCATTGAATGTATGGGGGGTTGAGATACTTTGAAATCTTGCAATAAACCACTTGACGTTATAATTATCGTATGTCCGGGTAAGACACACTTTGTAGGCTCTTTTATTCCTACTTTCCAAAGTGCTTTTCGTTCGGACGCAAAAGCGATAAAACTATTAGTTTCGCCATAGTAAATCTGCCTTACTCCCATCTTATCTCTAACCAAAGCTATCGTTCCTGTTACTTCGTCTTTGATAACAAGACCATAAACACCATCAAGTTCAGCAACAGTTTTTTTAATCGCATAAAGTAAATCATTGCTTTTGCTAAGATGATCTTCTAAAAGATGGACAATAACTTCACTGTCTGTTTGGGTATCGAATTTGTGGCGTTTATCTAATCTCTTTCGAATTTTCTTGTAGTTATAAATCTCACCATTATGCTCTATAGTCAACCTATGATCGCAGCTACGAAAAGGCTGCTGTCCGCAAGTGCCACCTACTATTGCAAGTCTTAAATGTCCCAAAGCACTGCTTCCCGAAAGTTTGTGATATTTCAAATTTTCAAGTGAGTCTGACTGTATGACAAAGTCGTTGGCTGCTATTCCTGCTCCATCAGGACCACGATTTATCATACAAGAAAGCATAGGCTGAATAAGCGGTACAACATTTTCACCTTTCTTGCTTAAAATACCTACTATTCCACACATATTGCTGTATATTCTCCAATTTTTATGAAGAGCAGTTTTTCCCATCTTGGGTGATAGGATACCATCTCAATCACAAATCATAATAGAATTAGTCATAATGACTTAAAAGCATTATACATGGGAGCTTTTACAATAATCAAATTCCTTCGAAAGTTTGAATTTAGACTTGAGTGTTATAGAATGTATTTGATCCTCACACCTACTACTAATTTGCCTGAATCATTGTTGCTGCAGATGTTAACATCCAAGCAGATTGCCCCATAGAACGTAAATACAAAACAGGTTTCTTAATTTCAGCACACTTTGTACGAAAATGACGTTTTTCTCCCTAATATAATCAATAAGATTATTATTAATTACTAAACTTAACGATAAGGGTTCTGTTAACTTATCGTCTGCTACAAACAAAATGAAAGAGTGTTAACCACCGTCGGATAAAGAGCTAAATTTGACGTTCTAGCTTCTATTTTGTTTGTACACTCCTTCTAGATTTAAATATAAACATCCAATAAAAGAACGTCCTAGGATGACTTACATTCTTGGTTCTAGGTGTTTTTGATGGAGTAGTGTTAATATCAGATACAAAATTTACATCAGATGTAGGAGGCATAACATTCACGTATGATAACCAGAAGATATTTGCTGGTATATCAGGTGTAATTATGGGTTTTTCAGGAACGAGGGGAAAGTTTGAATTATTTCAAACGGCGATTATGGATTATATTGAAACCTCTACTAGATGTAATAAAATAGTTACAAGACATCAGTTCATTTTGAGAGCATTTGAACTTACACAGAAATACAGGGAGTTTGAGATTTTGATAGGTATGACAGGTAATCCCTCGACGTTGCAACGTATGTATGAAGGCGGAATAGAGACAATAAACAGCCATGCAGTAATAGGGACAGGTGAACCAGTTGGGAGATTTTTACTAAATAAATATTGGAGAAAAGATATGGACATGAAACAAGTAGCAGAGCTAGGCTATTTCATTATTAAAGTAATAATGCAATATGAGTTGGAAAATACTGTAGGGCTTTCAAAGGCAACTGACAATGAAATTTTAAGCAAACCTCGCATTCATTTTATCCCAGATAATAAAGAAGATTATCAAGCAGAAAAACCATTTTTAGAAGAATGTGAAAAAAATGTCAATGCAAGGTTAGAGAAACTCAAAGAAATGTAGTTCTTTTAACTCAGAGACTTGCATTTTCTATTATTGTTTGCCACTTATTATCTCCTTCAATCTTAATCCCTGCGAGTTCCGCAGGGGTTTTACCGCCTAATCCTTCATGCGGTCGCATATAATTATGATAGATTTGATATCCTGTAAGTATGGGGAGTATCAGCTTTCTTTAGTCCTCTCATTGTCTTTTCCCTGTCTCTAACCTCACCATTGAATCTCTCCATTTTGTTGTTATTATGGTCGCCTTGTAATCGAATATGTTTGATATGTCTTGTTTTTGGATTGTTTAAAGTGAGGAATTCCTTTTTGAAAGCTTCGTTAAAGTTGGGTGCGCCGTCACTAATCAGAGTATTTGGTCTCTTACCTGTCAGTTCTCTACCTTCCTTGAATAACGGATTAATGTTAGCTGTGTATTTTGTATCAGCTACTTGTTGAGCAATCCAGAAACGTGTTTCGTCATCCATCAAAGCGTAAAGATATTTCATATTGCCTTTGACTTTCAAATATAACTCGTCTGTTCTCCAAGCGTCACCAACATTTGGTTTTATTTTCTCTAAATAAGTTTGCATTAATCTGACATACTTTCTTATCCATTTGAAAATTGCAACATGACTCATTTTTACTCCCTGCATTTTCAAGAACTTTTGAACATTTCTAAATGATTCACCTGTGAAATATAGTTGCATTGCAGAAGTAATCATTTGTGGACTAGCATGCATTTTCTCAAAGCCTAAATTGATAGTAAAGTAATGATTGCAATCCCTACAGTTGTATTTCTGTAAGTCACCGCAATTATTATGCCTTAATCCGTCTTTAACAATATTAAAAGAGCTACAAAATATACAAGCATTGATTGAAACAGGTTCTATCTTCCTTATTTCAACTTCCTTGCGAATAGCAAATGAAATTTCAACTGCGTAAATGTGCTTACACTTTACACCCCTGTAAATATGGTCAGGACATGAGCAATTCCAACCAATATCAGTTGCATCGACATTATATGAAGAACCGTTACCAGATTGAGAATATACTTTGTATGAAGTTTCGTTTATTCTTTTTACAGAACCTCTCATACCCGCTATTATTTTCCCTTGTTCTTGTCTGTCTATTAGCTGTTTGCTCATGTAGTATTATTATATACATAGTTCATATATAGACTTTACTATATTATGGATGGAATAGCTTTTAAGACCTAAATACTAATACCCATATTGAAAACCTATGCCTAAGCTAAAGGATGAATCAATAAAGTATAGGATTCTAATACTTTTGGTCGACGGAGATAAAAGATTCACAGACCTATTATCTGATATCAAGAGAGCTACTTTATCAAGCGAACTACGAGAGCTTGAAGATTATAAATTGATCAAACGTTCTGTAGACAACAAATCAAGACCTCCCAAAGTAACATATTCTATCACAGAAAAAGGAAAGGAATTCCTAGTTGATAGGGCAGCAATTATTATAAATGCAATGGAAAGCACAGCTAAACTTTTACGCACAATATCGGTAAAAGGAGCAAAACCAAACGAGACTTTCAACACAGATGATTCATTAGCCAAGTCGGTAGTCAATGGAATGATTGCTACGAAGTTAGAGCAAAGCAAGGAATAGAAACCTATATCATAAGTTTATCTGTATAATAATTAGGTTTATATATAAACCTAGTATTATTACATATGTTGAAAGTCATAGAGGGGCTATTTTGGCTCGGCGTAGCCGGGGTTCTATATCTGACAGCCGATGCCATCGTAGCTAACGTTCGAAAGGAAATGTTCTGATTGCTCTTCGTGAGCTTTCCCAATTTTTTATTGATTTTGTTAAATAAAAACATAGTACAAAAAGCTATATTACTGTCACAAACTAATGCTGAGTGTATCTAATTTCGAAAAGATTATGTGTATTTATTATCTTCGTTCTACCAACGGTTTTATTTGGCCTTTTTTCGAGCTTGTTTTATATGCCTGTGCCAATACAAACTACAGATTGGGGATTAAACCTTAGTATCCTTTTCGGATGCGTTTCAATAGCATTGTCCATCTGGTTTGGATTATCTGAAAAGATTAGGGATTATCTTTACGATACTAAAACAAGTCAGATTGAAGAGAAGATTGCGATGGTGTACGGTTACGCACTCAATGTTAGGAAATGGGAAGAAGATAAAACCAATATGGATTTAATG
>JBEVTH010000097.1:0-9006 GCA_041156085.1 Candidatus Nitrososphaera maunauluensis | reverse complement strand
AACATAATGAAGTTCTTGATGAGAAGTGGAAAGGATCCTTAACTTAACACAACCCACTCAAGCATGATAAAGTCTATATATCATTATATAGAAATTTTTGTTTTATACAACATTATATCATTAATCGAAGGAAAATCATTAAATCTAGTTACTTGCCATGATATATGACCAATGGGTTATAGATTTATAGATAATACTACTACTGATGATCTACGTGAATTTGTCGATATGCTTAATGAAGAAGCGGAAGGCGGTTCAGTTATAGTCGTCGAAGGAAGGAGAGATGTTGAAGCCCTTAACCTTATAGGAGTTAATCGAAACCTCGTCATATTGAACCATTTCAAAGGAATTACGCATTTTGTCGACAATCATTGTCATATCGGTAAGAAAATAATTTTACTTCTAGATATGGATAGAACAGGAAAACATCTCACAAGTAAACTAGTATCTCAATTGCAGCATAAGGGAACCAATGTCAATTTGTTTTATAAAAAAGCATTAGCGAAAATTACTAATGGAAAGATCAGACACATTGAAGAGCTTGCGATCTATGCACCCAAATTATCAGGGGTAACTGGAACAAGAAAGGATCTATATTTTTACATATGACGGCTATTATAGGTTCAAAGCACTTATATTCGAGCCAGACCACCATATTTTTACTTAATAGTAATATGAGGTTATGAAATTGCCTAGCACAGGTATTGTCAAGTATCACGTTAAACTAAAGTTCGAGGTTGATGGGTTAGTTGAGAAGGCTGATATAATAGGTGCTATTTTTGGACAGACCGAGGGCCTTCTCGGACCGGAAATGAATCTCAACGAGCTGCAAAAAGTCTCAAAAGTAGGTAGAATCGAAGTCAATGTAGATACAAAGTCAAATATTGCAAAGGGAGATGCTCTAATTCCCATGAGTACTGACATTTCAACAGCAGCTTTAATTGCAGCGGCTATCGAAAGTATCGATAAAGTTGGCCCGTTCCAAGCTCGGTTTGGACTAGTTGGTATCGATGATATCCGAGCAATTAAGAAGAAGGTAATTGTAGATCGAGCCAAGAAGATTGTTCAGGAATGGGCGACAAAAACGATTAGCGAAGGGGAAGAAATGCTTAAAGACGTTTATGATGCTAGCAAACCCGGTAAACTTACTGCTTTTGGCAAAGCTCAATTAGCATGTGGTACCGGTGTATTTGATTCTGATTGGATAATACTTGTTGAAGGCCGTGCAGATGTAATTAATCTTCTGCGTGCAGGATTCGATAATGCCATAGCAATTGAAGGTGCAAAAATCGATGAGACCGTAACTAAACTTACTGAAGGCAAAAAAGTGATCGCATTTCTTGATGGAGATAGAGCAGGCGATTTAATTCTAAAGGAATTGCAAGGGCTGGTAAAAATAGACAAAATCTTAAGGGCCCCTCCTGGTAGGGAAGTCGAAGAATGTACTCCGATGGAAATTGCTGAAATTTTGAAAGAAACGATGCCATATGTTTCGACGAATGGTCAACAGGATTCATCATTCCAACCCCAACAATTTGAAAGTAGACAGACACAAAAGCGAGACAGACAAGAGCAAGTCGTACAGCAGCAGCAACAACAACAATCAGAAGAACAGCAGCAAACACAGATTACAGCTAATAGCAACGCTAATCAGCAAGGAGATGCTGCAAATATCCTTTCAGCAATCAGAGATGTGTATCCTGAAATCAATGAAACACTTGAGGCAGTAATACTAGATAGTTCAATGAAAACATTACTTAAAATTCCAGTTTCAGACGTGGTAAAAAAGCTTAACAGCACAGAGGGGGCAAAGATGCTTGTACTAGATGGCATTGTAACACAAAGGCTTGTAGAAGCAGCAGATAAAGCTGGAATTGAATACATTGTGGGGCACAGGATGAGCGAGCTGAAAAAATCTACAGATGTCAGGGTTAGAACCTTTAGTGACATGGGAATTAACAATTAGATACGATGTCAGAAATAAAATTACAGCACATATCTACTATGACTATGCTCCTATGCCGAGGAGCTCAGTTCAATTTTATAGAAATAACTACAGCAGATTTAGGAAAAGATATAAAAAGATCACAGCAGGCAGCATCAAGACATCTCTTAGACTTGGAAAATGCCGGATATATTGAACGTCTAAGAAAAGGCCAGACATTCAGAATAAAAATAACGAATAAAGGATATTCTGAAATCGAAAGCCTATACTCTACGCTCAAATCTGCGCTAGAATGCACTCCATTTTCAATTGACTTTGAGGGAACAGTAGTTTCTGGAATGGGGGAAGGCGCGTACTATATGGCCTTAGAAGGCTATCGAAAACAATTTAAAGAAAAATTAGGGTTTGAACCATTTCCTGGCACTCTGAATGTGAAGCTCATAGATCAAATTTTTATGAATGCTAGACGTGAAATAGGTAAATACCCATCAGTTTTCATTAATGGTTTTAGTGACAATACGCGTACCTATGGTTGGGTAAAATGTTATAAGGCGGATATCAAAGGTGCAATTAATAATGCAGCAGCACTCGTGCTAGAAAGAACACATTATGATGACAGTACACTAGAGATTATTGCACCCATCTCACTGAAAGAATCAATCGGTATTCAGAATGGTGACAAAATCAGTATAAAAGTACAAATCGACAATAATGCTCAAAAGAAATGTTAAATTCTATAGAAGGAATCACCGTCGCCAAGTTCATTCTTTAAAGCGGAACTTTTTGTTCTTGGAATCGGCGTATTTAACCTCACAACTCTTACATTTAGATTTCTCCTTTTGCAATTACCTGAAATATCTTTTTCACTATGAGCTTGATCATAACCTAACGCGATAATGTCAGGTTTTACATATTCTACTGTATCATACAATGTACCTTCCTTCCCAATAATTGCCAAATCCACAAAACTCAAAGATGAGACAAGCTCTTGACGTGTATCTTCGTCATGATATATTCTCCGATCTTTCTTGATCTTCATTGCGGTAGTTGTTCTTGCAACTACTACCACAAGTACATCACCTTGCGCTTTTGCTGCCTTTAAAGTATGGATATGACCTGGATGTATTAGATCAAACACTCCCCCAACTAAGACTACTTTTAAGGCATCCCTCCCAATGAAAGTGAGTTTGGATTGGCAATTTTTTTCTACAAGTCCATTTTCTTCAAGAATACAGATTTTTGAATTATAGAATTCTTTGTCTATTGGCAGTCTAGATCTAAGTCTATCAAATGCAGTAAGCTCAGGATACAAATCACTTACATATAACGATGAGAGAATTGCTTTATCCATAAGATCCATGCTCTATCAGAACGATCCTTCATAAAATCCTAAATAATTTTGTAGGCTGCGACAAAGTATTCATGATTATGAGAAATGCCTCTCGAGGTACGAATAGCATATCAAATCCAAAGAGTACTGTTATAACAATGTACATGTTTCAGAGGAGAACAGATACAATTGATAAACTTTTAGGTAATCTCAAGAATGTCGAAATGATCTAACTTTATTTATTTGAGTCTACATTGTTCATGTTTTTGTTAGACTTCAAATTTCCATTATAGCCTCAATAAGGAGAAGGTTACACCACGATATTTTTCTCACGGTTTTACAATCCAACCGTTTAGCCGTTTAGCCTTTGTTATTGTTTCGCTGTAACTCAACCTCAACATAATCATTATATCCACCTTTAATACAATCCGTCGAGACCACCTTTATGGGTTCGAAGTTTATATTACCCCGAGGAAACTTGGCCAGCATTTGCAAGGATTTAAGTCGTTGTTCAATTTCCTCCATATGGTCCTTACATACTACCCCTATCATGTATTCTTCTTTTTGAGAGTCGATTGAGACAACATAAGATGGCGGAATTTGACAGCCATTGTCATTAATTTTGAATGAACATGACTTTGGCAATAACATAATTAAATCCAGTGCCCGAAATAATATAAGAGTATCGTTGTCGAATGTTTTAGCTATTTCTTTTTCTTCGTCGAGATTATCGATACTACGTCTCTGTCTTTGAGGTGATAGTTAGTAGGCAATCTAAGACCATCACGAATATCTAGTGCATAAAGCAATCCTTTTGCCAACTCACTATGTATATCCCTTGCAAGATCCTCCACAGTAGCTCCAGATTTCATCAAATATACATCAGGCAATATATTTCCATATTTGTCAGCCATTCTACTTGCATCAGCCACAGGATAAACAGCATTCATCCTCAATAATTTAAACACAGCAACATTGATAGCAAATTGAACGCCTGTTCGCATATATTCACCAAGTATATCTTTCCTAATGAAGTTTAGCGCCCATTTTTGCTTGTCATTTAGCCCAGATTGATCTTTTATCTCAAATCTTTCATCTCCTGCAATATAATGGATCAAGCCGCGACTTTCAGCTCGCCTTAAGGTAAGTTCAGCATCTGCACTGCATGGAACTACAATCATATCCTTGTACTGTTCTCGTATTCGGCGGAAACTTTCTGACGCAGAAGGCAAATCGACCTTATTTGCCACTATCAACGTTGGTTTTGACACGTCCCTCAAACTCCAGCAGAAGTCCTTACTTCGCTGGGGGCCAAAATCATCAAACCGTATACCAAAAAGGTTGTTATTTTCTAGCGCATATCTAACATGTTCGTCTCTCACTCCAATACCTCTGAATACATCAGCAATTGCGCTAATAGTGTCAACACCAGAATTAACTGCCCTTGAAATTTTATCATGATTGCCTTCAAAAAGCTTCAAATACCACATAACTAGTTCTTCTTCGATATCACCTATGTCTGCTACGGGATCTCCCGTTCCTGGCTCTGCTATTTTTCCGGATGCATCGATGCTGCCTGATGCATCAACAATATGCAAAAGCGCATCAGATTGTGCAGCTACAGAGAGAAATTGATTTCCCAACCCTTTACCTTCCCAAGCACCCTTGATTAGCCCCGGGAGATCAACAAGATCTACCGGAATAAATCTCCAGCCGTTAATACATCGCGAGTTCTTTGGACTATCTTGCACATCGAATTCTTTATGAACACACAAAGTAATGGCGTTCGCATTGCCTATATTGGGTTGTTTAGTCGTAAACGGATAATTGGAAATTTCTGCTGTATCAAGTGTAGCTGAATTAAAGAATGTAGTCTTTCCAGTATTAGTTTTGCCAATCAACCCAATCTTTATCATATGCGTAATATCAAAATTTGCAAAGCTTATTTATATCTCACTATACTATTTCAGGTGAAACGACTCGCAAGAATCTTTTTATATATACAATTTAAATATTCGAACGATTTTTATACACAGACAAAGAAAAATGCGTTTTAGAGATGCGAAAGGAGGTTCTAGAAAGACACAAAAAAAATCCTATTTTGCTTCCAAATGATTCTAATTGGTGGGAATCAAAAGCCGTCTTCAACTGCGCTGTTTTGCCTGATAACAATAGAATTCATATGTTATATAGAGCGGTAGGCGAATATGAAAAATACATTTCAAGGATCGGATATGCTTCTAGCTCTGACGGCTTTTGTTTTACTAGGAGAAGAGAGATCGCATTGGCACCATCAGAAGAATATGAGAAATATGGAATAGAAGATCCTAGGCTCGTAAAAATTGATCAGGAGATTTATCTCAGCTATGTAGTACTTTCCACTTATGTAAGCCAAAGACCCTCAGCGTCAACTGCATTAGCAACAACGAACGATTTTAGTAATTATACAAGACTTGGGATAATAACCAGCAAAGGCTCGGATAATAAGGATGTTGTACTATTTCCTGAAAATGTATACCAACAATTGTCTGATGGCACTGGAAACTTGAAATATTTGTTTTTGCATAGACCGAGTACTTGGGTTGGCTCAAAGTATGGGGTAGACAGACCTAGTATATGGATAGGAGAAGGCGCTTCGCTAACAAATTTTGAGAAGCATACACTTCTTATCAAACCAGAGCAACAATGGGAAATGTTAAAGGTTGGAGCAGGACCTCCACCTATAAAAACAAAGGAAGGCTGGCTTTTAATATATCATGGAGTCGATAGAGATCATGTTTATGCAGCAGGCGCTGCACTACTTGACTTAAAAGACCCTACTAAAGTAATAGCAAGGACAAAAAAACCTGTTTTGGAACCCAATGAACCCTATGAGAAAAATGGAGATGTTAATAATGTGGTCTTTCCAACTGCTGCTTATGTTATGGACGGAAAATTATTTGTTTATTATGGCGCTGCTGACAAAGTATGTTGCCTCGCCACAATAGATTTGGAAAATTTCCTAGATCATGTATTGAAGGATTACCATTAGAAACAACCCACTGAAGATCCTTATTCAACAGACGAATTCATAGGAGTTGTTTTTTTGAATTCATCCCTCTTTTTTAAAACTATCCTGATTTCTTCACGTCTAGATCATTTCTCAATCACCCAATGGGTTTTCAAATTGAGTTATAAGGAAGGCTGGCATTCTGCAATAGCAACATAGTCATAATTTTAAGAGCTGCTCCTTTCATCGATATGATCGAACACTTGGATTTATTCGTTCAGATATTACTTGATGTTTTGTTTCGGTCGACATTCCAAGTTACATTTTAAAATTAATTATTTGGTCTTGTCTGTTTTTAGTATAAAGGTTTCAAATAAAGACTACTGGACATCAAGATAAATCCTACTTAAAATAATTTTTTTATTATTTGAAAAGTTCAAAAAGGAATAATAGTGACCGCTCCTTCGGACGCTGATTGTACGAGTGAAGAATATTTAGCCAATACACCTGTCTTATAGTGTGGCTTTATCGGCTTCCATTTTCTCTTTCTCTTGGCTATTTCTGTCTTTGATAGCATTAATTCAATCTTTCCTTGTTTAACATCGATAACAATTTGATCGCCATCTCTTACTAATGAAATAGGTCCTCCTACCATTGCTTCTGGTGCAACATGGCCCACCATTAATCCTCTGGTTGCTCCAGAGAACCTGCCATCAGTCACCATTGCTACTTTTTCTCCGAGGCCTTGACCAACAATAGAGGCAGTGACCCCTAGCATTTCTCTCATTCCTGGCCCTCCCTTAGGGCCCTCATATCTGATTACCACGACATCACCTTCGATGACGCGTCTATTTGAGATGGCATTGAAAGCATCTTCCTCTGCATCAAATACTTTGGCTTTTCCATTAAACTTGCTATTTGTTATACCAGCAATTTTAATAACTGCTCCTTCAGGAGCTAACGAACCATAAAGGATCCGAAGTACGCCTTCGTTATGTATCGGATCTTCAATCGATCTTACAATATTCTGACGAACAGATTCGGTAAATGTCATCGATTCAAGGTTCTTTCTCATAGTCATTCCAGTAACCGTCATTACATCTCCATGAAGCAGACCTTTCTTAAGCAACCTGTTTAAAATTACAGGCACGCCTCCAATCTTGTCAAGATCTAACATTACATAAAATCCACCTGGTCTCATACTGGCAATATGAGGAGTTCGTTTGCGAACCCTTTCGAAATCCTTCATCGTCAGTTTTACGCCTACTTCTCTGGCGATAGCCAAAATATGAAGCACGGCATTAGTGGAACCCCCAATTGCATTTGCAAGAGCAATTGCATTTTCAAAGGCTTCAAAAGTCATAATGTCAGCTGGACGAATGTTATTTTCTATTAAATTGTAAATTGCTTTTCCTGTCTCATAACATATTTGATGCCTTCTCTCACTTTCAGCAGGTGGTGAAGCGCTACCTGATAATGACATCCCCATCGCTTCACCGATAGAAGCCATAGTATTAGCAGTATACATTCCAGCACACGAGCCAGCCGATGGACATGCGACATTTTCCAAACTTATTAGTTGCGCCAAACTCATCGCACCTGTATCGTATGCGCCTACAGCCTCGTAAACATCTTGGATTGTTACGTCTTTGCCATTCCAATTACCTGGCATAATTGTACCACCATAGACAAATATACTGGGTAGGTTTAGACGAGCCATTCCCATCAGTGTTCCAGGCAAACTTTTGTCACATCCAGAAATCCCCACGAGAGCATCATACTGATGAGCCCTCATCATTATTTCAATTGAATCAGCAATTATCTCTCTGCTTACCAATGATGCTTTCATTCCTTCATGACCCATTGCTATTCCATCAGAGACAGCAATACAAGTGAATTCCCTTGGTGTACAGCCGGAATCCTTTACTCCTACTTTAGCTCGTTGGGCTAACTTACCAAGGTGTAAATTACAGGGGGTAGCTTCATTACAAGTAGAAGAAACGCCAACTATGGGCTTCTCCAAATCCGGGTCTTTGAGGCCCATCGCCTTGAACATTGCTCTATGCGGAGCCCTAGATGGACCCTCAAGAACATTCCTACTTTGAAGTCTCATTCACGTAACCTCTTATTATGACTATCTATTTTAATTTTCGTTGTTGATATTAATACAATCTTTGCAGCGAAACTAATTTGTAGAATCAATCCAATATCGCCGTAATTTTTACTGCATCCAAACCTTCTACTTTAAATGTAGTTTCACACATTCCACATTCAGAATTACCACTTGAAATATCGTTTGCTGAAATTTCCTCGTTTAAGTAATCACATTTGGGACATCGAAATGAAAAATTTATTTCAAAGCTATCTAGCTCTATCGTTTCACCCATAATCTATCATTAAGGTCAATTTAGTATATTTAAAATTCACTATTCGACACCTTATATAAGCGTAAAAAAGATCCTCGAATAACTAGGATTAACATATTGAAAATGATAATGATAGACTGGTTCCCTACGAACTAATAACTTTAGTGGATGATTAACTGCCAGCGTACGTTACTGGAACGGTAACGGTAAGATCATAGATCATTTTAAGTCATCTTTTTGTTAGAGCCACTTCTCAATCTTTCTATTATGATAAACGCACCGAATAGTGCGCCTACCAATAAGACCGCACTAGAAGCAGAGGGAAACTCTGGAACAACGACATATCCTCTTGCTATCCCATTACGTGTAAGATCAG
>JBEVTH010000096.1:2358-9019 GCA_041156085.1 Candidatus Nitrososphaera maunauluensis | reverse complement strand
TCCATTCGTTTTCAGTCATCCAATAGATGCAGAACCATTTCTTTAATTCTGAATTATAATCTCCATGTTCTGGCATGTAGATACGTTTCTCATCATTATTCAACCTACCTGATTGTCCGTTCCATGCGATTTCTACGTTCTACTGAACATATGATCGCAAATATTGTATTTTGGTACACTAGATATGATTGCAGTTTTAGAAGATATACTCTAATCTTTGAATTCTATCAATTAGAGTCGAATGATCACATTCTACCTCAGTTGTTACGTATAGAAGATGCTTATCGTCTAAAGGCATAGTGATACGTTTAATTTTTTCGTATTCTGCCAATACATACTTTCCTTTTCCTATCTTTGGTTCAAGTCCACTGCGTATTTTCCATGAATTCACAGCCAGTTCCAGTGATTTTTTGCTTTCTTCTGGTGTCAATAAATTGTTTACACTTTCACGGTGAAACGAGTACATTATTTTACCATCATTATCACATATAGTAACTAACCTAATCCTTGGATCTATATTCATAATATCATCGTAAATGCGCTTATAATCCATTAATTATTATAAAACCGGGGAACTATTAAGATTTTTGGGAAAGTGTGAATCTTCCATATAAAGTTTAATAAGAATAATTTATATTTCTAGATATATCATTTTGTTCAAAAAATCCTGAATCTCTAGTAGTGACTCAAAGTTTTTCCCTCACTATCTTCAAACAACTGTTGCTTTAGCAAATCTATCTCCTACTTGATTAACCTTAACTTTAACCTTATTTCCTATTTTTCCATTCTCGATGAACACTACAAATCCCTGTATCCTAGCCACACCATCTCCTCTTCGACTGATTTCTGTGACGTCTACTTCATATTCCATGCCGACCTCGACTGGCTTTGAAGCACTACTGCTGCCTCCATAGCCTCTTGTTCCGTAACTCATTTAGACATACATTTATTATATTTACCCTCATATAACTTGCTCAGTTGCTAATGTATGATCGTTCTCGTAAATTGTTTTGTCCGAGTTTAACAGAATACATAAAATCAAGGAATTACTTGTAAAGATTATAGTAACAAACAGGTAATAACAATCATTTTAATTCAAATATATTAGCTGAACTAATAACTTATATGAATCACACAGCTCCAGTTTTTGCAGTATCGCTTTTTTTTAGCTTATTTCTGTCTGTTCTTTTGACAAATACCATCGCATACGCATTACCAAACGTCCAACAGGTACCATCATTACAAACATCATCCATACTTGCCAAACTATATCCTATAATAATAACATCGCTTTCCAAAGGTCAACTAGTATCGATAGGTAAAGATATTGCATTGTCTGGATTAATTACGGCTTATGATGCTGCATCGCAGTGCCAGGTATCTATCAATGTGAATGGTGCAAATCCACATCGATCAACAATAGATACTGTCCATAATGGAGCAGCAGATTATTCTAATTGGAACGTTTTGCTCACTTATACAATAAAATCACTCGGAATGGATAATAAAACGGGTGCCAAAAATACCTGCAGTAGTAATGGTATTACACAAGTTGTGGCGACTCCCAACCAAGAACAGGAGCAAGATGTAATAAAAACAAATAACTCCACCGAAGCTAATAAGACCAATGCTGATAGAACGCTACCCATTAAATCACTAATGACGGATAATAACAAAGCCGTAAAAAATAATAGTACCAGATCGACCTCATCAACTTCTAGTACGTTGGATTTGATTTATGTAGGTAGTAGTAAGTTATCTGGTTACGTTGGTAATACTAAATCAACTACTCAGGATGCTCCATTCATTCTACCTTTCCCCTAAACTCAACATTTGAGCAGATATAATAGCAACATGATTAGTACACTATTATCAAAATAGACCCCGTCGTATAAACAGAACAAACATGTTGGATAAGATGCATCTAAGGTAGTGTCATAACTATTCCATTTGAATTTAAGCCAGTGTACATATCAATCTATATTATGGAAATATTTTTAAAAGCAATCTGCCTTATCCTATAGTATGTGTGCACATCATGATAATATAGACCAAGGATCGAAAGGATACGGAAATCTTACCCCTGTTGCCTGGTCAATACTAACCATGGGGCTATCTCTTGCTGCTGTGATAATCATCTATGTCTGGTTTGGCTATATAGGCCCATCATTTTCATCTCAAACTTTAGCGCAACAGCAGCAAACATTAAGAGCGCAATATCATCTACCATACAGGCCACTCATAACTGATCCAAAAGTGCTTCAAACTCCTCCATCTGAGAGAAATCTGCTAAGCAATAATACCAGTAGTAAAAGTTGAGTTATGAGTCAGAATCAGCTCCAAGTACCATGAAGCCTGCTGCTCACCACCAAATGACGTTTGTCAATAAACAAGGCCAAGAATCTTTACCATGTTCCTCAGATCTGCGGTGGACTTGCGCTTTCTTGCTGTTTCTATTAGTAATTCCACCGCGGCGGGCGTATCTACATCATTTTCTAGATAACTGGTGAATTCATTGATCAGCCTGGTCCTCCGATTAGAGATTTCACTATCAACATCTTCCCAAAGAGCAGTTTTGATTGTTTCGTCCGTCGAATGGAATTTATCAAATTCGGATTGTGAAAACATGAAAGGTTGTCTGTAATGCTTCGAAAAGAGATAAAGCCGTATAATATTTGGGTTATATTTTCGCATTAGATCCCTTATTCTTATTATGTTACCAAAAGAGTTGGACATTTTTTTACCATTGATGCTTACTAATCCCACGTGACTCCAAATCTTGACTGGTTTTTGATTTGATGATAGCACCTGCAACTGTGCCATAACTGATTCATGATGTGGATATACTAGCTCCGTTGCACCGCCATGCATATCATATAAGCCATTAAAGACCGACATTGCTACAGAAGAGTCCTGCATATGCCACCACGGGATTCCCGCTCCTAGGGAGCCGTCATAATATTTCTGACCGAAATCATCGCTACCATTCCAAAGCAGGATATCATTAGTATTTTTTTTCCCGAACGCTATGTCAACTCTGCTATCGATAAGATCCTCTCGCTTCTTTCCTGATAGCTTTCCGTATGAGTCTAGGGAACCTGTATCTAAGTACACGTTGCCATTAGCAAAGTAAGCACGTTTGTTGCTAAGAAGCCCCAGTATTAACTTTCTAGCAGATTCTACGTAATCTGAAGTCCTAGCAATACTGAAGGTATTGATACCTAAGGATTGCATATCAATCAAGAGTTCATTTATAAATCTATTAGAAATGTCCGTTGCATATGACCCTTCCTCCTTTGCCCGAAAAGATATCTTGGGATCTATATCAGTGATGTTTAAGACTGCTATCGTTCGTATTCCACTTAATATTAAATATCTTGCTACTAAATCATAAAAAAGAAGTATTCTTGCATGCCCAAGATGAGAAAAATCATAGACTGTAGGACCACAAATAATCATCCTCAAGCTGTCGCCCCTTGGTGTTGCCTTGTCTTTCAGACCAGATAATGTATTGAATATTCTCAATATCCATTAATCTAGATTCTATTTCTTTATTAAGCTAGTATCCTTCACTTGAAGCGGTCTTCTGAAGATTGATTGTACTACAAGACATTGAACTGATTTCTAAATTGGAAAACACGTAAATCTACTTATGGAATCACCAAACTCCCAACATTATTGGGGTTACAGATCATGACAGTAATGTAGCACAGTTGTCAGTGTTGTTTGTACCAGATATTTAAAATCAAAAAACAAATAAACTATTCTTGCAGAATTAGAGACGGCACATGTGATATGAGGGTGAACAATAGTAAAATATGAATGACATAGTCAGATTTGGAGTTCTTATAGGTGTAATTACATTAGCAGTCCTCATAATTGGGTCTGTCCTGCAAAATACTTTTAATCCATCTGAGTCAAAGAAGACATTATGTGCGGGCATGATAGGTCACCTGAATTGGCTTAGCCTATTCCACATACGCACAAATGGATTGAAAGCTGACTACAATCAGCAATGTCTAGTAGCAGTAAAATGAGGCTATAATGCAAGCGCTATGAATGTAAGAAAATTTTTACGAATAACAATAATAAATATTGAAAATTCTTTATGATTAACCGTATGTGGATATAGATATATTGACATTGGTCTAGATATGAACAACAGCACTTAACTTTCGCAATTGGTTAGAGTCTTTGACCATACAGATACTGCTATCTTTGTTCTACTGAATATAAATTTTGTATCAACAACAGCAATAATCATTATATTCTGATTATTATCTACATAGCATAGAAAGCAAGACAATGGCGACAACGTAAAAAGGGTAAGAGAAAAAGACATATCTTCTCTGAGGATGTAATGGAAAATGTATTACGCAAACAGAATCACAGATGCGCTAGTGTGACAGGGTATTGAATGTAGTTGATTATCATTATAAGAATGACGATAGATCGGATAATAAAGAATCAAACTGCCAAGCATTGTGTCCCAAGATATAACTAGAAGAGGACATCATTGAGTAGATAGGAAATGAAAGTAATCTTAGCAATATTTAGTATTACCATATGACCTACTTTGGTTCATGCTTCATCCATTGCCTACCTTCTAAATATTCTATTAGCCTTATCATTTGCTTTACCCTATCAGTACCTCCTATTTGATTTTTGCATACTTCGTAGTGCTGAAGTAATATCTGATCTTCTTTTGTTGATATACTACCTTTCTCATCTATTAAATCAAAAAATATGTCTTCTTTTCCTACGTGCTCGGTTATAAAAACAGCATAGGATTTGAGGAATCTTGCTACCGGCTCTCTTATTATTTGATCTTCATTTTTTTCTCGATCTCCTGTTTTTTTTACTTCTTTGTTGTGCTTATGTTGTTTCCAAACTATTAATTCTCTTCTAAGCATCACGGCAATTCGTCTGCCAAGTTCATGTTCAATCAGAAATTTACGAACATCTTCTGAAAAACCATTTTTGTCTTTCGTTTCGGGGAAGAATGCTTGCTCTTCTTTTCCATGATGGAATCTATCAACAAATTCTTCAATTATTACAGAAATAATTTCAATATCTTCAATTGGAATAATCTCGTTAGCATAGAGCCTGTCAGAACATGTTTGGGTGATATCACGAACTCTCAGTATAAGTGCGTGGTCTTGCTTGAGATCATGAGTCGCATTCAATATGATATACATAACTTAATAATTGTACTTTATTAATAAACATGTATTTCGATTCAATTCTCACCGATAATTACGATAAGAAAAACAAACAATGTTTCACTCCTCCTCTTCTTGCCTTCATTGCATACGATATGATCCTTGGACTATATTCATGCCTTTGTTGAGCAAGTTTTATAGGAAACCAAAATGTCTGTTTCTGTATATTAAAAGATATATCTAGTTAAGCCTTTTTCTCATCAATATTATTATATCTGGTAACACCTTATAACATCTTTTAAGATATGACCAGTTGTATTTATTAGACTAGTATGGTGAGTACAACTAACTCTGACTGACTGAGTAAATAATACTACCTATATCAATATTATAAAAAATTGACAAACGCGGAGATATCCCTCAAAGTACATTTATTTGAAGAGCGGTCGAGAACTACCACAAAGTAAAAGGAAGGAAAGTTCGTTAGCGAGCATTGAAACAAATACCACCCTTATCATTGCCTCTTCTAAGAACTACTGCCGTTTCGATGATGGACTTCTTCAGTTGAAGTTTAAAAGTAAAAAATAATGACATTCAATCACGAGCATAAAATACTGCAAGGTGGGGGGAAAGCTATAGGGTATATCATGTGGTGCGTTTATCAACACTTACATCAACAACAAGCGGACAAATTAGTAATTCGTACCAAACTTCGATATTCCTTTAATTTGAAGACATTGCAATGACAATCGATTCATAAAGGGTTGAAAATCATATAAATATTCACAACCTTAAATTCCTAAAATCAGATCACTAGAAGCATCGTAGACTTTAAAATGACCTTGGATTCAAAAGAAAAGGGATCATGATTAAAGTGATAAGTTTGGCATCTCAAATGTATCAATACCGAATTGTACAATCTTTATGAACAACACTAGCTATGACTTCTCAGTTTACCTTTTTGAAACTTACGAAAAATAATAGCTATTGAGCGACATGCTACAGGTGTTCGTTGGTGAGTCGATAGTATTCCTGTATCGAATTGTTCAGAGATATTTTTCCCATTCTAGCTGCCATAATGTTTTCCCGCGACTTTAAAGCATTTTCAGGATATAACTCGACTCCTACGAAATTTCTTTCTAAATAGGCTGCTACTATTCCAGTAGTTCCTCTTCCAGCAAAAGGATCAAGAACCCAGTCTCCTTTTTTTGTAGCGAAAGTAACAATTCTGGCAATTAGATCTTCGGGAAATATTGCGAAATGTTCATTTCCGTAATGTGCTTTGGTAGAAATTTCCCAAACATTCCCTGGATTTTTTCCCTGTGGATTGCATACAGCGAATATTGGGTAGTGTTTATGATCTCCTATCCTTTTGCGTGTAGCATGACGTTTAAATTTACGATAACAGGTAGGACAAAATTTCTCTGGATCATATCCATACGCACGAGCTATTTCGCTTGTTGTGGGAAGTTCTTCAAATGGAGTATTGGGCTTTGCAT
>JBEVTH010000096.1:0-2258 GCA_041156085.1 Candidatus Nitrososphaera maunauluensis | reverse complement strand
TGTTCTTATTTATCATACTTTTACTACATTATATGATGCTGGAGCATAAAGACACGAGTCAATTAGGATATCTTAATACCCCTCTTCTTATTGATTAAGGACATCCATCGCTGGTGCCGCCAGATGATCTTTTTTACCCTGTATCATTCTATGCTATATAGAATACCTTCCATTGGAAAAGACATTAATTTTATTTTAAATTGAAATCTAAGTGGGAAATTAGAAAACCACATGAAATAGACCAAATAAGGAGGATAGATATAATCTAAAGCATATCATTTTTAAAGTATTATTTATCTATAGAAGTGAATCAGAGTCTGCATAGCTTGCCTGACAATGAAAACAATAGATACGCGTTGAGAATAATGAAATATCAAGGCTCAACTATGATTAATATATGCGATATTGATTTGATTGGAACAAAGCTCGAACAAGGAGACCTTGTAATCGATATTTCAAAGGACTATTTTCAGCAAGAGATAATAGAAGAGTTCCAAGCAGAAAAGTTATTACGATTATGCTCTATTGCCAATTTAGTTGGAGAAAGAATTGTGAAGAAGGCAATAGATTTGAGGTTTGCAAGAGAACTGAGTATAAAGAGAATTTCAGGTGTACCATTTTTAATGATTTTTAAATTTCAGCACGGATACCGATAATCAAGAGTTAAATATCAAAAAGCTGTATTTTCATGCTATATAATCATGTTTAACGAAATTGAAGAAAAGGAAACATTTGCTAACCAAGATCAACAAAAACAGGAGGATAAAGCAGATCGCAGGTTTTATAGGCATGAACGCGAAAATAGGTTTCTTGTGAAAAGATCTGAAGATTATCGTGTTTTCGATGATGTATTTAACAAACCCACTCTCATGGTGATCAACAGTTTATTTAACAATAACATACTCAAATATCTCAAAGGTGCCTTAGCCTCGGGAAAAGAATCTAAAGTATTTCTAGGTATAGGCAGAAATGGTGAGTTTCGAGCAGTAAAAATATACCTTACAGTGAGCGCAGAATTTAAAAAGCGTCTTCAATATATAGCAGGTGATCCGCGTTTTTCGGATATCAAGAAAGGCTCCCGCAATTTGATATCAATTTGGTCTAAGAAGGAATTTAAAAACTTACAAACAGCACATAAAAATGGTGTCAGTGTTCCTGCACCATTTTATGTACGCCAAAACGTCCTGGTAATGGAGTTTATAGGTGACGAAGGCGGCAATCCGTGTACAAGTCTTGTCAATTCTAACTCAGTTACGTTAGAAGACTATGGGGAAGTGATTCAACAGATATCAAAACTATATCAAAAAGCAGAATTAGTTCATGCCGATTTATCAGAATATAATATATTCAAGTCTGTCGACGGCAGGATCATATTATTTGATTTTGGCTCTTCAGTAAATACGAAGCATCCCAATTCATTACAATTTTTGAACCGTGACATAATTAATGTTAATAGATTTTTCGAAAAGCGAGGAATTGAAGTTTTGAATATGGAATTAGCCGTTGAGAAAATTACAGGAGGAAATTGAAATGAGCTTCCAACAGACTATAAAGATTCCTAGAGACAGAATAGGTGTAATAATTGGCAAAAATGGTAAAGTAAAGGTGGAAATTCAAGAAAAGTGCAAAGTGATGATAGAGATAGATAGTGAATCCGGCGATGCCGTAATTTCTTCAGAATCGAAAGAACCATCTATAGAAATGGAACCATTCAAGGCAATAGAAATAGTCGCAGCTATTTCAAAAGGGTTTTCTCCTCGTCGAGCGTATAGGTTATTAGAAGAAGAAGAGACTTTTCAATTAATAGATCTAAGAGACTACGCAGGCAAATCATCTAATGCTATGGAAAGAATCAAAGGGCGAATAATTGGAGAAGAAGGCAAATCTAGAAGGACTATCGAGGATCTAAGTGGAGCATACGTTTCAGTATATGGACATACAGTTGGATTGATAGGAAAATTTGAAGAGATCAAACTTGCTACAGATGCAGTGACTCTGCTCTCAAAAGGAAGATCACACAAAAATGTTTACAATATGTTACAAGAGGCGAGAAGAAAGGCCAAATTAAATAGGATGCGGCTGTGGGAAGACAGCAGTTTTCAACCACTATAATTAAGTTATGTTCTTGAAAATTTTTTGTCATCAATATTCAGTCTGATACATCGCATCTAATTTCCATTATAATAATTTAGCAAAAACCAATGCCAAGATGAGTAGTAGAATTCCACTTTTTAACATAACAGAATATTGGGCGAGTG
>JBEVTH010000095.1:7634-9132 GCA_041156085.1 Candidatus Nitrososphaera maunauluensis | reverse complement strand
GTAAGAAGAAAACAGAAAAATGTATTTTAAAAGTGAAAAGGAAGTCACATCAATGTAATAGTTCAGAAAGTTTATCACTATCATTTCCTCTTTTTTAGGCAAGGTTTTAAAAAGCATCCGTCCTTTATGTGTCACATAATCATTAAAAATCCTCTGTACAACTAATTTTTCAACTTATAAAATACCCCACCTACACCCATGTGAGGTGCCGTATGTGTAGAGTTTCTATATATTATTTATCCTATTCAAGTGTATTGCATATTGTAAATGAGTACAGAAGATAGAAGAGTTGTAGGGCATAAAGTAACAAATGACGATTTCAATATTCTACGATAATGTGCTGATAAAATGTATACAAACAAGATCCTCTCCAAATATCGTGCGCAGAATGTTGAAAACCAAAGATCATCATAACATAGGCATATCCCAAACTAAAAATTCCCACATTCAAATATCTACCTGTACTTTACTTCAAGTAGTCCTTCTACTTCAAAGATGTAGATCTTGTATGTAATCGTATAATAATACTTGATGAAAATAAACAAGAATTACGGACAAGTCAGCACAATATAATATGGTTCAAGGCTAATTGGACTATCAGCAACTGTATATCAATAGCAGCATAGACGGTATTGATTTTTGTTTTAGGTGTGGTCTTGCGTTTATTCAGAATTGAATCTGTTTATGGACAATCGATAAGAACGTACGGCAAGCAAGTATAAGATGTTTGAAGACACCTTGTGATTGCCTATCATAATCTAAGATATATTATCTTGTTCTAATTCGTGTAGTAATTTGATAAGTTCTTCTTCGCTTGTAATTATATCATCAGAGAAATTTACTGGCCATGGTGTTGGTACGGGATCTTTTGCAAATAGTATGACTCTCTTTCCAGAGCTTTTAGCAACAAACATCTCAATAGCCGTTCCATGACTTGGCCTATTTGCTAATACGACCAAGACATCAGCTTTTTTGATAGATTCCAAGTCATTATTGACTATTGTACTGGATAGGCCCTTCTTATTCCTGAAATCGAGGATATCTGAATAATCCATACCTCTCTCAACTAAGTGATCTACTGTGTTAAGCCCTTCTTTACGTAACAAACAGTATAAGCGTTTTATTTCATCGAAACCACCATAACCTATCGAACCACATACCATTATTTGCATACTCACTGCAATTAATTCAAGAAATTATATATGAACCTGACCTGCTCCTTTGTTTGCCATAATTAGTAGAATAAGTTATCGTAAAGAATTCATGTCATAACGTCATTAAAATTTAAGCATGGACCAGTTTCGTGTAGGTGGTGTTCCATCTGATATGTACCTCTTTTTATGATGTTGACTACTGATTTTGTTGTTGATACTGAAATGATGTATAAAAACGAAACGGAACGGAACGGAACGCAATCCTTGACCTTCCAATTGTTCCAGTTAAACTCGATTTACATACTTCTCATATACAATCTTCATCGTACAATACTACAAAGCAG
>JBEVTH010000095.1:0-7624 GCA_041156085.1 Candidatus Nitrososphaera maunauluensis | reverse complement strand
GTCTCGGATGAACGGCAAATGAATTTGTTAGCTTAAAAAACCCACCAACGAGTTCTATATTACTTTTGATAAAGGCAATAATAATAATTTCTCAGGATATTACAATCCAGAATTTCTAAAAAAAGTTTCTAATAAATAACAGATCAAAGATAACCGTCTGGTGTTTTTAGTACCCAAAGTAGTCAATTTGGAGGTGGTGAAAAAGTACCTGCAGTTCCTGTTGGCGGTGGTTGTGATGTTTCTGCATCTTTTCTTCGTCCCATTCGGTTGACGAATAAAACTGCTAGAATAACAGCTATAATAATATAGTTTACTGGAGGACTGAGGACTTTAGTGATCAATCCAAGGCCTGGAATAACATATACTACCTTGCCAATATACTGCGATACCCTGATAGGATTATCAACCCCCGGTATTGATGCATCATTAGCATCACCCTTTGTTGTAATAATTCTTTCTCCGTGGGAGCCAGTCTGAATTTCTGCAACCCTATGAACTATCACTCTATCTTCAGCAGCTGCATGAAAGACAATGACGTCGCCAATTTTGAGACTATCAAACGAATTACTATTACCATCTTTAACGATCAAAACGTCATTTATATTCAGAGCAGGTATCATACTTCCACTAGATACCACATAAAACGGATTATTTGTTCCAAAAGCAAATCGTAAACCTAACCAAACAATTGCAACACCGACAACAACAATCGTAATATCTTTAACTGCGGCCGGAACTTTTGATTCACTCTTGTTAGGCAATTTAAAATTTATCGCTTTGTTCGTTAGATAAACCTTTAGTTTTATTCTAATTTCTTGCAGAATAAATCATAAGCTAAGTTGCCATCTTAATACACTTTCATTAAATATTCCAAGTTAAATTATTCATGCATAATACTTTTTTAGAGATAGGTTCTATCTCTATTACTTATCCAGAGTTAATAAATAGAAAACAACAAGGGAAATTTTCTAATTATCAGCGTCGATTGATCATTGGAAAATAGTTCGATAGTTCAACATAGAGTTCAAGATAACAATGCAATCCTACAAGTACACACAAAGTATAGCATGCATCCTGTCGAAGATATATAGATTTATGGCAGCTCAGTCAAATGCCTTCTCCTCACGCACCATAATCAGTTTTAACTCTGAGTCTTCACTGCTGCCGTCCTTAACTCTGATTATTTTGATATTTATTATTATGTTCGTCTATAGCCCTGTTTGCAAGCAAATCTGCATCCTCATTCTTTTCTCGGGGTATGTGTTTGTACATTACTATTTTAAAGTGCCTCTCAAGATTCGAAATTTCTCTATATATAATTTTTAATTGTTTACTTCTTACCTTATACTTATTGTTCCTTTGATTCACTACAAGTTGACTGTCTGACAAAACTGTAATTTCATCGTCAAATGCGGACGCAATCTGCAAAGCTTTTTTCAAGGCAGTAGATTCTGCTTGATTATTGGTTTTTTTTCCTATAAACTCTTTATATTCTGCTATTCTCAAATTGTCTTTAATTATTACTACTCCAATTCCTGCTGGCCCTGGGTTGCCCCGGCTTGCACCATCAATATTAACAATCAACAATTAATAAACAGAATATAGTTGATAATAATAAGATCATGGAATTGATTTTATTCGGATTCCATAACGCTTTATGAAAGTTATAAACTGCTTCGCGATATATTTATTATTGACACTAGAACTCAAAGTATCTAACTCAATCCAATCATACTTTTGCTTAATATTCGTCGGGATTCGAAAAGAAACAATGACATCATCCGCCCTAATTTTTTCAAAGTTCAATGTGTATAATAGTCTCCCATCTTTGAATTTTATAACAAAGCTATGAGGAGATTTAGACATGACATTTTTCAATTTAAGATATTGCAATGCATATCCTCGAAAATCAGATAGCATTTCTAAAACTATTGTATTTTTACTATCTTCAGAAAGTCTTTTATTTTCTTTTTTTCTTATGATCTTGGCTGGAACTCCAGCCGCAAACACAGAAGGTGGCAAGCTTTTTGTAACAATTGAACCACTCCCTATAGTAACATCATTACCAATTATCACACCTGGTAAAACTGTAACATTCCACGGTAACCAAGCATTATCTTTTATCGTGACATCAGAGAATTGGTAGGGGTTACCTTCTAACGCATTTTGCCATGCACTATGTGTAAAAATCAAACAATATCCACCTATTCCAACGCCATTACCGATAGAAATCTTTCTAGTAGTGTTAAGGTAGGACCTGTAAAGGATTACACAGTCGTTGCCTACTTGTATTTGACCTTTTTCACTTTGCATTCCCCCTACAAATACATCCCTATCAATAATCGTTCTATCACCTATGGAAATAGATTTGAAAGCATTTATTAGTGCACGTTCTTTAATAACGGAGTGTTCTCCTATTGTTACTAGACCATCAGAGAAAAGTTTACAGTCGGTCAGACTGGTATCGGATTTTATTACTATTTTTTTTGCAGTAATCTGTACACCTTCCAACTTTGATCCACTTTCGATCCTTACGTCACCAGCTTTGATAAGAGAATTCTTTATGTCTGCATTTTTAGAGATATTCATTTTGGGTAGCCTTTATTTTGTTTTTATTATTCTTGTCAAATCTATACCTCTACTGACCTTGACGTCATCTTCTGAAGTCAGATACTCCAAGATTTTTTCATACATTCTTCCACCTTTCATTTGTAATACATTATCATGCCAAATTACGGTTATGATGTTGAAATCTCCTCCCAAGCTTCTACTATAATTCAAAGTACTTTCAAATGTTGGAATAATCTGATCTTCTTTTAATTTCATAAATGTAAACATATATGCGTCCATCAATGTTACTGGAAACTCTATTAGCTTTCCTATTACCGAATACCCCATCTCATCTTTATTTATACGATCTTTTGAATTTCTTATGGAGGAGTCATAAACAAAACCAAGTTTTTGCAATTTTCTCGGAAGATCTCTATTAAAAGCCATATAGTGTACACGATTAGATTTTATGATATTCTTTGTCAGGATCTCGAGTTTTCCTTTTTCTTCACATATTCTATCTATATTATCAATCGAAGAAGGATCACAATGTAAGCCTACTTCCCAACCACCATCAATTAATGCTCGGATATCGTCTTCATAATCTCTGTAATCGCCATTTTCGTAAATAGTTCTAAAGAAAAAGGTAGATCTTACGTCGAATTTATCCTCAATGGCCATATAATGGCGGATATTGTAATACGGATTTTTAGTTTGTATATTTTCCAATATTTCTTTGTCAAATCTATCCTTTCTTGCAATAATATGATCTAAAGGAGCTCCCTGTAATCTCCAATCCACATCATGACTCATAAAAACATATTGCAACTAGATACTCCTGTACCTGTTATTTATTAGGTAATTTAGCTCTTGTTTAAAAATCGTTGTCAATTCTATTCCTTATCTTTTTCACCATCACAGTTAAATCAACTAGATTTGTTCTAAAGAGATTTTTAACTTTCGTCCCTCAAGATCGATGATCTTAGAATTTGGTTTGTCTATGGATTCTTTGGAAAAAATAACAGATTTAACACGTACAAGGTACCTTAATTCCTCTCTTAACTGAGACAAGACAGATATTTCATTATCCTCCAGGTTTGTAATAAATGCTGACGAAATAATCTGTGTTGGATTGTATCCACATTCTTTTCTCAATTGCTGCAAATTTCTTGCCAAATCTCGGAGCAGACCTTTCGCGGTTAACTCTTCGTCACGTTTTGTGGCAATAAACACCATCATACCATCTCTCTCCGACATAGCATAGCCTTCACTAGCATCATACGAGAATTCTAAATCAGCAGGTGTAAGGCCTATTTCTCCCCCTTCATATGAAAGAAGATATTTCCCTGAAGACTGCAAAGATTTTAGCAATTCGAATTTTTCAATTTTTTCAAATGCTTGTACTACTTTACCAATATTTGTTTTCACATGCCGCGCAACGTTTTTTTTTGCTAGTTTGATATAAGGTACAATTGGCATCTGATTTTCTAAAAGACTCAATATCTTTTGTATTTGTGTCTTGTCACATATCTTTACAACGTTATAATTTTCAACGTTAAGCTGATTTTTCAATGTATATGAAATGCCATCAATAGTAAGGAATCTTGGATCAGACAAACAAATAAATGCATATTTTATTGGCCATCGTCTTTTTAATTGAGCTTTCATTCTTGCATTATTTGCAAGTGACATAGCTTCCTTTAATTTATCAAATGCATCCTCGACTTCAGTATTGACAAGTTTATCGTCGTATTTTGGCCAGTCTTCAATGAGTAGACTTTTTTTTCTGCCTGCAAAGCAAGTTAAATAAAGGTATTCGGTAATAAAGGGTGATAACGGATGAAGCATTATATCTATTTGTTTTAAACAATAGCCTAACACAGAATAAATTGTGAGTCTATGAATTAGAGTTTTCTCATCATCATCCCAAATATCATTGCGGGTCACTGGAACATATGTCTGACTTATATGGTTGATTATAAATTCTTCAATAGCTTTTGCAGATTCATGCAACCTACACTTTTCAAATCCTTCCGTTACTACTCTAACTAAATTTTGAAGCTTTGACAAAAGCCAAATGTCTGCTACGCCCAGTAATTTATCGTCGAGGACCCATGAGAGATCATGTTTATCTTGTTCGAATTTATCGAAACTACTGTTCTGTTTAAAGTAGATGTGTAGATAATATAGAGTACTCATAATTTGATATGGTCTTGATGACATTTCTTTAAGACTGAAGTTTAATGACTCAATAGGAGATGATTTCCATATAAAATAGAATCTAACTAAATCAACGGAACTGTCTGCAAGGAGTTTGTGAGCGTCTATAACGTTCCCAATACTTTTACTCATCTTATTACCCTTTTCATCCAGTACATGTCCTTGGAAAAGGAATGACCTAAATGGAGCATTTGTACTTTGAGTCAAAATGATATTCTCCATCAGTAAGGTATAAGCCCAACCTCTTGTTTGATCAACTCCCTCAGTAAGGAATGCAGCAGGAATCAGGCTTTGATACTCCAAATCAGTGAGAGATGCATAAGGAGCACATCCACTGTTATGCCACGTATCTAGAACAAAAGACTCTCTTTGCATTTTTTCTCCACATTTTTCACATTTTATTTCAATTTTGTCGATCCATGGGCGATGTAGTTCAAAAGCAGGACCATTAGGAAGACTAATTGCTTTCTTTACGATCTCTTCCCTTGAAGAGAGTAGCTCTTTATATCCACATCTTTTGCAAGACCATATGGGAAGCGGCGTCCCCCATATACGCTCCCTTGAAATGCACCAGGGGACTTTCTCTTTGATAATTTCTAAGAATCTATTTTTTGGCTGCTCAAAAAAATACTCTACCTTCTGTGCTGCCTCTAGTGGTTTATTGCCAAGATTTTCTATCATATAAAAATACTCACGTCTAGCAAGCCAAACAACTTTATGATGTGAGCGCCAGCAAAGAGGATATTGATGCTTTATCTTACCTATTTTGACAGAAGCACCTGAATCTTTCATCGCTTGTACAACCTTAAAGTCTGCATCTCTAACAAAAAGATCTTTAAACACACCTGCCTTTTCTGTAAAAATAACTCTATCATCTATAGGCACAAAGATTTGAACATTTCTTTTTACTGCAATTTCAAAATCCTCTTCTCCGTTAGCAGGAGATAGGTGTACGATACCACTTCCAGTCGTAATATCTACAAATTCTTCAGCCACAATGAAATGAATATGGCCTGTTTTTGCCATCTCTTCAAGTCCTGGTATTAGAGCTAGCAACGGATGAAGGTAATATTTGCCGTCCAGTTCCTTGCCATAAATTTTTTTTTCAATTGCAAAATCTTCTATCTGCAATTCTTTCATCAAATCTTGAAACCGGTTTTCTCCAACTATCCACCTTTCATTGTTAATCTTAAGGTAAACATAAAGAGCATTTGGATTAACACCCACCATTTCGTCAGTAACAAGAGTAAAAGGCATTGTTGTCCAGACTATCAAGAATACATCTTCATCAGATAACTTGACTTTGTAATAGAATGAAGGATCTTCAACAGTTTCGTATCCTTGATTAACTTCAGCATTACTAAGAGAAGTTTGGCAGGAAGGACAATACGCAACTACTCTAAACCATTCCCTTAAAATTCCTCTGTCCCAAGCTTTCTTTAGGTATAGCCATTCTCTTTCAATATATTCATCTAGAAAAGTATAGTAAGCTTTTTCGTAGTCAAAAGACATTCCTAATAATTTGTCTGCGCGAATCCATTTGTCATTATTTCTTTGAACTAATTTCTTACATGTTTCTACTATTTTTTCTATCCCGACTTTGTCAATATTATCTGTCTTACTACCTGTTAGTCCTAACTCCTTTTCGGCCTGTAATTCCACAGGTAGACCTTGTGTATCCCAGCCTGCCCTGAAAACCACTTTCTTTTTTTGTAGAGTGCTAAAACGATACCAAAGATCTTTGATTATACGACCTCTTAAGTGTCCTGCATGTGGTTCCCCATTCATGGTTGGCGGTCCCTCGATATAACCTAGCAAGTGCTTGCTATCAACAAGCTCGTTTTCCAAAAGAGTAGCCAAACCTATATTATCCAAATAATCACGAATTTCATTTTCTGCTGCCTTGGCATCGAATTTGCCTTGAAGTTCCATCTATACAAAAGCCAATCTCACGACCTGCTTTATATTTTTGGGTAATTGTGCAATGCAATAGGAATATATTTTAAAGGATGTCCGATACGTTGAGCGAAATTGAGTATCCTAAATACACTAAAGCCAGGTAAGAATCCCCCTGATGAAATTAACGTAGTAATAGAAATTCCTAAAGGTAGCAGTATCAAGTATGAGATGGATTCAGAAAGTGGAGCGATATTCGTAGATAGAAGATTGTTTACTGCAATGTTTTATCCTTGTAATTACGGCTTTATTCCACAGACTAGAGAAGGAGACGGAGACCCTGTAGATGTACTTGTACTTGGAAATGATCCTGTAATACCAATATCAATAATCCGTTCTCATCCTATTGGAGTATTACTAACGGAAGATGAGGAAGGTCAAGACTCGAAGATAATTGCTGTCCCTATTACAAAATTAGATCCGAGTTTTTCAAGTGTTACAGATATTAGCAATATTCCTGAAAATATGAGTAATCAAATCAAGCATTTCTTTGAGCATTATAAAGAACTCGAAAGGGGAAAATATGTTAAAGTAACAGGATGGGGAGATAAAATAATGGCGAAGAAAAAAATTTCTGAGGCAATAGCAAGATACAAGGAAGAAAATAGTAACAATGGTACATCTTAAACTATTTTCATATTTTTATATAAACAAAAAAAACTCTGTAGTTATATCACAGAATTCATATAGAGTTGGATAAATGTCAAATAAGAATAATTGTAATCATTTGAATTTCGTCAAATAAGATATGTTCCTAGAAAATTTGTTGACTCTACTACCCTGAATATTTAAGTTTAACACGATTGTGATTCAATTAGAGTTTGGCCAGCTGCTGCACCTACCAAGATATAGATTAGAGTGCCTTAAACTGGTCACTCCATTTCATATAGCCTTTTAT
>JBEVTH010000094.1:0-9221 GCA_041156085.1 Candidatus Nitrososphaera maunauluensis | reverse complement strand
GTAACCTATGTTGGTAAGCTATATTGTCACCTATGTCGGTAAGTACAACAACTAATAATAACAATAGAAATGAAAAAATAACTATAATTGAATTAATAAGAACATGTTTTTTGATCTATACCCAAGCATTAACTCATAATAATTGCAGAAACTCATAATAATAAATAAACGCTTGTAAAATCGGAGTTTGATTACATTAAAACAACAGCATGATGATAACGACAGCAACAAATTTCCCAACTGGTTACGGCCTCTAGAACTAGGTTTGGGTTCGATTGCCATTATCTTAATAGTTGTAACTCTGACATATCCTAGTATTACAACAGCAACAATTATTCGCTTGGTTTCAATAGTACTTCTATTAATTGGAATAGAGAGGATTGTTATTGGAATAGCATTACCAACACCAAACAAATCATACAAGCTAGCCAATATTGGGCTTGGTCCACTAATTATAGCCCTCGCTATTGTAATTATATTTTATCCGGCATCTCATTTAGTACCTCCGATAGCGCTAGGTACATTGGCTTTACTCTTTAATGGTATTAGTAAGATTATGCAAGGCATAATAGGGAAAGAAATTGCAAAGTGGTCAAAAGCCATTCTTATAGGAGTAGGAACCCTAAACATTGCTGTGTCTGCCCTAGCAATAATAGTTCCTAGCTCTGGAGAGAGCATGTTAGCTCGGAGTATCTCAATTACACTTTTGGTAACAGGAATACAGATGATCGTTTCAAGCATAGGTATTAAGCAGAGTCACACAAAGTCGCAACCTAGATTGAGATAAGCATAATTCAATCTGGAGTGACCTCTGAATGCTCGGGATGAATTAACATGTTTCTAAAAACTTCTGCTTTTGTCGTAACCTTGAAATAATTACTATTTTGTCGAATACCATTATTGTCGTAAGTAGGTAGTAATTTCTTTGGACGGGCAAAAATGATTAGTAGTAGAGATATCGATATTCCATCACTTATATGCACTTTCTGACAGGATATTAATGGAGAACACAGCACATAAGAAATTTTGCTGCTATGCGCTTTGAGCCAACTGAATGTTACTCTTGCAATTAGATATTCGCAATGCAGGATTGCAATAACCAGTGAATTGTATACAGCACATCTTCTAGTATCAATATAGTAATGTTTCATCCAAAAGTGCTTTGTAGTTTATTGTAGTAACTAGCCATGGTAGTATATATTTGGGTTTAGCAGGGACAGTTGGATATATAATTGTAGGAATAATTGCATTGATAGTAATAATTGCAATTGCAGTATTTCTCATAAAGTTGGTAGCATCCTTTATTGTTGGCATAATAATTTTAGCTATAATTGTTGGTATAGGATTATGGATATATAGGAGGATCAAAGCATAGGGTTGCAACAAGTATTGTGATTAATAACTATTGATTTCTCTATTTAATGCCGATGGCTAGTAAGAGAATTTCCTCGACAGAAAAAGTGCTACTAATATTTCTGATTGGAGAATAAATGAAATGAATCTATATAATTAGTGACATGCCATCAAATTCTATGACGGGTCATGTCGTGATAAACTCAATAATAACCTAATAATTGATCATTCAAAGGACAAAATCATAGAGTTAATAATTGTCTCGCTCAGATATCAATGAATATTAATGAATATTAATGAATAGAGTAGTTTTATCAGGACCTGTCAAAGCTATTATTACTATTACTATTTTTTTGATTAACTCAAGGAACAGAGCCAGAATTCATATCTAGCAATTGTACATCCAAGATGGTCTTATCCAAGGAAGGACTTGCTTAGATCATATGTCATTTTCCTGACCCTAGCTTCTCTACAATATCAAAGATATGAAAATATTTATGGGCAAAGATATGAATACACATCACGATCTGTAACTTTTGGATTGTCTTTACAAATGAATACAAAAGTGGTGGCGCAATAGGTTATAATTGTCGCTCAATCGGGTCATCTACCTGACATGATTTAATCCTATTTGCCACCATTGGAGATGGAAACTGTTGTTGCTACTGTGTGGTGGTAGCAACTCTCCTATGAATATTTTTGAATAAAAAGTTAGCAGAGATATCTTTTGAGCTTAACGCTCTAGAATTGTTCTTTTCATAAAATCATGAATATTATATAACATCTTGTCCACTCTCCAACTCATGTGAAGATAAATGTCAGAACCTCTCATAACGTTGAACAATGCAGAGCAGGCGGCAATAATATGACTGCGGCAACAGAAGGTCTAGCTGCTGGAGTATAGTTTTCCAGAATTACCTGGGTAGTAGCTCAAAATAAGGATTTTCAGACGGTTCTCATTTGTATGGTACTACTATGAGTACATTTAAATAAACGCTAAATGGGCTAGTGAAGAAATTCGACAAAAGAAGGTAAGGACAGGAATTATCACAAACCTACAGCAATTTACTGAAAACACAATTAATCAGAAGTTTTCTCAAATGAATGCTATGAAAGATCAATCAATCTAGCTCCGGTTTGATAGTATGCTTGGAAGCAATCAAGTCCAAAATAACGGGACAGGCGATACATATACTACCAAATGATCTTGCGTATTCGTGGGATTTATTTTGTGTTAAGTAACAAATAAGAATTGAACGTAAGTATTATTCCTACAAAAACTATTGCGAGCAACGTGGTGACATTTCGATTAACGAATTCTCCCATTAGTGATTTATTCCTAGTGAGAATCACAAGTGGAATCATGGGAAGTGGTATCATAAGACTTAGTATAACTTGACTATATACTAAGATATTAAGCGGATCAAGACCTAAAAGTATTGCTATTGTGGTGGGTACTACATTGATAAAGCGAGTTATAAATCTCCTTAGCCAAAGATTTACTTTCTTTCCTAATAGACCCTCCATTACGGCCTGACCAGCAAGTGTTCCTACAACCGATGATGCAATGCCTGATGAGAGAAGAGTAATTAAGAAGACTACTCCAGCTGTTGCACCAAACAAAGGCAGAAGAGTCTTGTAAGCTTCTGATATAGAAGCCACGTTGGGGTTGCCTGAATGAAATGCAGCAGCCGCCATGATCATTATAGCTGCATTAACCATGCCTGCAATAGTCAGCAAAGTAACATTTTCTACAAGATGTAGTTTACGCATTCTCCTTCTTTCTTCCAAAGATTTGTTTTGAGCTTTATTTTTAGTAAGCCAGGAGTGGACAAAAAGGGCATGAGGCATCACAGTAGCTCCTATAATTCCTACAGCAAGGAGTATAGCATTAGTACCAGCAAATGAGGGAATAAACGAATGGTATAGAATTGTGGATGGATCTGGTTTTACTATAAATATTTCATATAAATATCCAAAACCTATTATCGATACAAAGAGTGCGAAAAGTCTTTCAATAATGTGAAATCGGCCTTGTGTAGCTAACGTCAAAATTATAATTACATCAAGAGCTCCAAATATAGCTGCATAGATCATAGGTATTCCAAACAGTAAATTAAGAGCAATCACAGTCCCTAAATATTCAGCCAAGTCTGTAGCTGCGGCAGCCGCCTCGGCGGCTAACCAATAAGGTATCACATATATTTTCTTTTTGAGCTTTTCTCTGATTATTTCTGGTAGTGATAATTCTGTTGCGATCCCAATTTTTCCAGATAAATACTGAAGCAGCATAGCCATGCCGCTTGAAAGCCAGACAACCCAAAGAAGGCCATAGTTAAGAGAAGCTCCTCCTGCAATATCGGTACCATAATTTCCAGGATCCATATAGGCCATGCTCACGAGAAGCGCAGGCCCTGTGTATGCAATAAGCCTAAGCGCAGATACCTTCCTCGCTAAGAGTCGCTTTGAAATGGACATACTTAATTTGAATTAAATGAGGTAGTCACACTTATAAAAGTTAGTCTTGGCTAAAAACGTTAGTAATACCTAAATAGAAGCAGAAGCGTAAATATGGATATAGGTAGCGAATATTTGTTAAAGACATTGGGGACCAGATCAAACATCAACGATAATCGTCTCAAGTCTATTCGGAATGCTCATAATAAAAAAGAAGGAGGAGAACAAGAACAACAATCACATACAGACAGGATGGAAGACTACCTGGAAGTTATTTATGAGCTCATCCAGCAGAAAGGTTATGCTACACCTGTAGATATTTCTGAATCCCTCAACGTAAGTTCTCCTAGTGTAACTAAGATGCTGCAGCGACTAGACGAAAACAAATATCTACGTTACGAAAGATATCGAGGAATCAGTCTTACACGGGAGGGTGTTGTAATGGCAGAAAATATTCATGAGAAGCACAGTTTATTGGTGGAATTTCTGAAAATGATCGGCGTCGATGACAATATTGCAAATATCGATGCAGAGGGTATCGAACATCATCTACACTCAGAAACACTGAAGAAGTTACAAGTATTTATAAATGCTGTAAAGAATAGCCATGAGTTTAAAAAGAATAGTAATGAATAAGGATCTGACTTCTAGTCTCACCCAATAATCGCCAGCCTTATATCATACTAGCAATACCTCAGTATAGATAACATGTCACATCGTATCGATAACAATAGCACTTCATCTTCAGGACCACAACAACAAGAACCATTATTACATCCTGTTGATAAAGGTGTTATAATCAGAAATACTCTTGAAGAGGATATTCCCGGGATCGTCAAATTACAGAAAGAATCATTTCCATTTCTTGCAAGATATGGAAATATCTGGCATCCCAACGAACTTCAAAATCATTTGCAAGTTTTTCCCGAAGGTCAGTTTGTTGCCGTTGAGCCTGACGATACTGTGGTTGGTTCTGCAAGCACTTTGGTAGTTTCTCTCAATCCTAAATATGCTGAACACACATGGAAGGAAATCACTGCAAATGGTTTATTTACAAATCACAATCAGAAAGGAGATAGCCTGTATGGAGCGGATATTTCTACTCATCCAAAATATAGACATGAAGGTATAGGCAAAATGTTGTATGATGCAAGAAAGCAATTAGTCAGGGAATTGAATTTGCAAAGAATGATAGGAGGAGGAAGATTGTTCAACTATTGTGAATATGCCGACAGGATGTCAGCATTAGAATATGCACAAAAAGTAATTAGTAGAGAGTTAAGAGATCCTGTTCTCTCGTTTGAATTAGACAATCAATTTAATTTTATCAAGATTCTTCCCAACTATTTAGATGATATTCGTTCCCTGAACAACGCTAGTTTTATAGAGTGGGTAAATCCAGATAGCAAATCTTGATTCTACAAATACTAGAGAATTCTGCTCAAGCGCTTCTACTCGTATGAAAGTAACAATATTCGTCATGTTGAGCTCTTCATATATCCAATGAACTAATGGATGCTTGCTTGTACTCGTTCAATGTATAAGACATGAACATGAAGTTCAATTGTTAGATCTATTTACCTAGCTATGGTAGTGACAAGGCGTCACTTGACTATTTAAGTCAAATTTTACTTGCATTTCATGCTGCTTTATCTATGGTTTTGCTTTTCTCTTTATTTAGTTCATCGATTGTCATTCCTTTAGCCAAGATGATAACACTTTTGTTTTCCTCAACACTATCCTCTGTAAAGATAGCTGCATATGAACAGTTTTTTAATGTTTGAAAAATTGAGTCGTCGTCTGTTGATATGTCGAGTTCTAGTTCCTTTAATGGAATTACAGAGCCATAGTCATCAATATCAAGTCGAGTAACTTTAACCCTGCTTTTGACTGAATCAATGGCGTTTACTTTGACTAGCATTTCTGAAGATAATATATATGCATGAGATCATACTAAGGTTTTCGTTCCAGTCAGTCTTTAGTTATTTTGGGGCGTTTGAAGTAGGTAAAATCGATAACTGAAGCCTCCTAATTCTCAATGGCGTTTTTGGATTATTTTGAACAAGATGGGATTCTTCCTGACCATTTACGTACTCTAAACACTCTACATTAAATGATTTATCTAATCATGTTACAAGAACAAACGTTGGTTATTTTTTATTTGAGTCAATTTATGTTTTTGTTGAAACCTACGTTTTAAATTATCATATCTATTTATTGCTTTTTATAGTAACATTATCTATTACTTACCAACGAACTTAAATTCGAGCATCAAGTTTGACATCTTAAATATACTGATATTTCATTATATTGTTGTATGATTATGAACCACATATCTATAGGAGTCGCCGCAGCGATAGCAGGAATAACTGTTGCACTGATCGGAGGAATCAACCTCATACCCATACCATCAGCTACTGCACTGGGATTGAATACATCAACTGGCCCCGCACAGGCCTTCAATAGCGCTGATCAAAACCAGCAACAACCAAACCCCGCTGGAGTGATGGGATTAGGATCATTAATGAACCCAACTACAGGGGCAAATCCTAGCAACAATTTCGGACCGCATGTTCCAACGCAATTAACAAGTCCCCAAGATAATAACGGAGTACAACAGCAGCAAACACCGTTGATGGGATCGTTGGCAGGAAATCCTACTGGTAGTATAAATACAGGTCCACCACAACCATCATTTGGGCAAATGACAGGACTCCTGAGTAACTTTCTGCCAGGCACAAGGTAACTGGCCCTGACCAAATTTTTTTACGCATAGCTTTAAAAATATCCATTCTTAAAGAAGTTATAATGTGTATAATGATAATTGTGAGCTAACTAGCTATGTTTTATATTAGCCATGTCTTATCAACAAGCATTTGCATCATCAAAACCACAAATACAACGGGATTGTGTTATACAGTATCGCATCACACCGCCTCGTATTTTGAAAGAAGAGTGTTCTAAGGGTGCCGCATGATATATTTGGACCTAGCAATATTACTCCTCATTGCTTAATGGCGAATCAATATGCCAAGGATGGAAGAAAAGGTGTCAATGGTTCTTGATAAGGACCAATAGTCATAAGATTTGCAGGCCAACCAATGTGAAAGCCATTTTCAAGTAACCATTTAATTAGTTCATGATTCCGAGCAGGTGCAAAGAAACCAGGGCCAAGAATTGTAGACGCATTAGCAATAAGTGCCTTCAATTCCTCGTTTGACTTTGCAATAGTGTGACCAAATATACCTATACCTGCTGCGTAGCCTGTAATAACACCGTCACGTTCTATCATAGTGGCGACGCCTTGGTCTTTTGCCTGATGCAATTCCATTTCCCGTGAAAATCCGTATATTGACTTGCAAAGCTCGTTGCACACAGAAATATCGTTGTCATCACAAACTAGGCGAACGTTAGCGCTGCTTGTATTATTTCCGCGTTTTAGTGGCCTCCCTTGCATCAAAAATAAAGGCTCACGAAGAGTGAATCCAGACTTCGTATACAATACGAAGGAACGAATGTGGCTTGGCGATTGTACTAATCTAATCTGGTCATGGTTTTGTTTACGAGCCTGAGTAAGAGCAGCATCCATCAACATCCTACCTACACCACCCTCCGCAGAAGGATGAACAGTAAGTGGTCCTATCACTGCCACAGGCGAAGGTGGAAATTTATGAAGGAAGATGCTTCCTAATATCTTGCCTTGTCGCTCTGCTAAGACGCTCCATGAATTTGGATTGCCAAGAAGCCTTCTGATAAGTCCTATGCCAAATTCTTCAGAAGGCTGCTCGGAAGGATAGCCATGAGCGGAAGAAATGGTTTTGTGCGCTTCGTATCCAACCTTGCCGCAGCTCTCTGCATCAGTCTGCTCTATAGGCCGGATCAATAAACTCATTTATAAATTACGAAGAGATCATTTCTATAAAAAGTGTTTCAAAACAGAAATTTCCTAGTATAGACTTAAGCTGGAATACCACTTCAAAGTCTCGATGGTGCGGGACCAACAAATAACTTGGTCCCGTATATTTTCATTATGTCAATTTGTTAATTTTCAGATAACTGGATTAATAATGGATCATAGTTGCTTCTGTGACAATTAAATCTTTGACTAATTCTCCTAACGTATTGCGATTTAAATTGTATATAAATCATGATAAGATGCGAATGAAATGAGAATGCATTATGGAAATTAAAACATATAAGCATGATTAGTTCTCTTGCTAAACATGCGACAAATGAATCATGCGCCTTTTGTAGCATATTTACAAGCATCTCTTCTACCTGCCCAAGTTAAATATTTTCGAAAGCTGCTTTATGAGCTTCTCTGCATCTTTAATATGTGACACAGAACTGGTCCGATTTGTGCAGCTGAGAAAAGGCATAAGGTACGAATAAAAAAGAAGATAGATGTTACGTTGTCTTTATGAGCTTTCTGAAATGGTCTCCATTCTTTGCAATTTCCTCATTCCACGTTTGTTCTGTGTATCCGTGAACTTCTATTCCGTGTTTCTTCGCATTTTGTAATAATTCTTCTTCTGTTTCGCCAGACATGGTATGTGTGCATACTGGATCTCCAGCTTCTTTACAATTTAGGCTTAAAGTCATCAGAAGATAGAATAGTACCTAAGAGTTAAGTCTTACGCTCTTCTCTTAATCTCTGATAGTAATAATAGGAGTTGAGGTTTTTAATATCAACATATTAACAAATTAGCCGAAAAGCTATATGTATCGACCTTTACAGACATAATAATCTGGAATTTCATGCAGGTCTTAGATTATGGAATTCAGAGTGTCCTAATTAACTCTGTTAGAGAGCTAACAATTATTAGCTTGAGAGCACATTTGGAAGTGTCCTAACTATTCATTATTTCCTTGTTTACTTTTTCTACCAAGTCATCCATTTCGATAGGCTTTGCAATTAAACAAGGATGCCCTGGTTCTATCGTCTTTAGATATTTTTCTATGAGATTTGCATGTAAAGCCTCTGAAGCTGTAAGAAAACAGACCTTAGCGTTATTGTCTATATTTATTATATTTTCATACAATTCAAAGCCATTCATCTGGGGCATTCCAATGTCAAGAAGTATTATATCGTGATAGTTATTCAGGGAAGGACGAATTACTTAACTACTAGTGACGCTATAAATGATGTAATAATTTGTCATTAAAACAAGAACGTATTTTTGAAAGACTATCTTCTGTATCAGTCGATAAGAATGATATCAAGGTAATAATTGACTACATGAACGTTATAAAATCTGAGATTAATCCATCAAAATATTATCAGATAAGCATTACTGAAGTTATTTCTATGTTATCTAGATTTACAAATAATAAGCCACTTAAAAAGATGCAACGTAAAGATATAATAGCATTCCTAGATTCAATTCGCAAACCTGAAAGTGTAGACCCAA
>JBEVTH010000093.1:0-9314 GCA_041156085.1 Candidatus Nitrososphaera maunauluensis | reverse complement strand
TAACTAGAGTATTACTATTGTTTGCATTCGATATTTCATATGGCATGTAATCCATGAAGTTTTTTAGCCATTGTATATCTGAGATAGAACCGTTCCATTTGAATACAGGAGTATCAGCATCAGCATCGATGGCTATTTGGGCGAGAGTTTTGGATCTGCCTGTACTATTAGCATTGCCATTGTTGTGATAACTCATCTGCTTAGTAACATCAATTCTAGAAAAAGAATTCCATTGAGTCGAAAGATGCTTAAATATTGATGGATTTGTAAGCTGATAGTGCAATCCTTTGATTTCACCTGGTTGTATTGCTAGTATTGTAGAGCCCGCATTAGTTGCTAATAATATGGCAGAAACAACAAACACTATGAATGCATATGACCTTATCTTGTTTTCAATTACTATATGGATGGATGAATCTTTTTTGTGCTGTGGTGGTATAAAAATCAGGGCAGCAATAAGTGAGGGGCCAATCACCAACAGTGCTATTGAAATTAGTGCAGACTCTGCACCCAAAATACGCATAAGAGGGTCAAGTATAAGAGCAGCTGTAGCCGCACCAACTAAATCAACAAAATATAATTTGCTTATTTCTTTGGGCATTGTCAAGTATATTAGTGCCATTGAAATTCCTGCAAAAAAGAATGGAATTGACGAAGCTAGATAAAATAGATAGATATAGGATGTATTTGATGGGATGACATGTCCTATTATAAATAAAAAGATCGGCAATGAAACTGCAAACACAATAATAGATTGAAGTATTTTCGATGGTAACTTGTCCTGTCTTATTCTAGCTTTTAAAATATGTATTAGCAATGCGCCAATGCCAAGTCCGAAAAATGCTACGGATATCGCCATAAAAGCATAATCATACCATAAAACAATTGAGAAAATCCTTGTGAGTGTAAGCTCAAATAACAATACGCTTAATGACAACACAAAAAGTGTAACAAATAGAAAAATCATCAGTCGAGGATACTGTAGCAATCCAAACCAAGACACAAATCTAATTCATATATAAGGTTTTCTAAGCATACCAGCCATAGCCATACTGTGATTTTCTCCGATATTTTTCTACAAATGCAGTTATGATCTCGGTAGATTGTGTTATATAATTTGAACTTGTAACAAATTTGCAAGTCATGATGCACTCTTTTATAGTTCTCTAGTTAAGAAAAAAGGAAGATCAACTGTCACCCAAATTTTGCGATATCATAGCAGATATAAATCCCAGGTCTTGGTTGTCACCTTACCGCAAAACCTCAATCGGTTATGTTACAAAAATGCTTCTATTCTATCATGGAATAGGTTTACTCTTATTGCTGATAGGTACATCAATAGCCCAGAAGGTAATTTCAGACTATAAAGAGCCTTCAATACCACTTTCAATCATTTCAGTTTTATCTGCTGGGCCAATTGAGGAAACAATATTCTATGGTATTCCATTTTATATTTTTGGAAATAATTTTGTAGTTTTGGCAGGCGGAATCGCATGGGCAATGATACACATATTAAACACAAATACACTTACCATTAACAACCTTGCATATGCAAATTGGTTATTTGTAATACCTTCACTGTTTTTTAGTCTTAGGACTTGGATTAGTGGAAAAGGTTGGTTTGCAATCCTCACTCATTCAACATGGAATGGGATCTTCTTTATGTTGGGTTGTGCCTTCGGTGAAATGTCATGCACAAATACTGTATATGCAAATATCTTCGTACTACGTATAAGCAGTATAGTAATTTCGGGAGCATTGTTAATTTTAACATATTTGCTATATAATAGAACCCGTGATAGAGAACGACAACGACTTGCTGTTTAGAGCTTTATTATCCTTGTGGATTCACAGGGGAAAAGTTTCTTCTCCAACAGCAACATGACTAACCATATTATTCCTTCTTGCCATCAACTAGAAATAAAATCAGAATCTTCCTTGTGACTGACATGTGTAGAAGCAGTATCAGAAGAAAACAAAAAGTTTTTTTGCAGTGATTAGTTTAGTCTTCACCATTTTAGGTTTTTAAGCCAGTATCTGAAGTAAGCAATTGTTCCAACTTTTGCTTTAGTATTGAGTTGATTTTTTCTCCATTTGCTTTACCTCTGAGCACAGACATACACCTACCCATCAACATGCCAAGCGATGCAATGCCTTTGGATCTAATTATTGACATATTTTGTTCTAAAATTTTGTCAATTGTTCCTCCGAGTTCTTGTTCGTTTATAGGCTTTATGCCGAGTGCTGCAATGGCTTCATCTATTGTTTTAGATTCTTTTTTCATCATTTTTTCAAATATTAAAACTAGTGATTCCTTTGCGATGTTACCTGCATCCAGTCTTTTGAAAGTATCCAGAATTATATTTTTATTTAATAGTGCCGTATCCCGTCCCTGTCTTTGCAGGTTTATCAAATCTTCAGTAAGCTTTGATGCAATAAAGGTTGGTTGTATTTTTGTCGAACTTACAATTTCTTCAAATAATTTAAAATATGGAGAATCAAATACCTGTTCTGCAAGCTTTTTGTTTATACTGTGTTTCGTTGCAAGTGCATTTATTATCTCATCCCATGGTTTTGGTGTTTTGTAAGTTAATGATTCAAGTAGTGTATTGCTGATTGGAATTGATTGTATATCAGTTTCAGGATACATCCTATCAGCTCCAGATCTTGGTCTGCTAAAGATAGTTTTACCATCAAAAGTTGCTGCACGAGTTTCGGCAGGTACACCGCTTAATGCCATTTTCAATCTTTGAATTATAGCATCTACAGCAAATTCTACTCTATCACTAGGACCTCCTACAATTACAAAGGCATCGCTATAAGCAACTAACTCCAACTTCTTCCTAATTGCATCAACCTCTTCGCTTGTGATGCCGTAATTTGGTAACTCATCAGAATGAAATACTCCACCAAGACCATAGAATCTGACTAATTCACTCAATTGCTTTCCTATCCTGATATCCGGATATGGTTCATATCCTATTATGCCAGAAAAACCTTTTACTCTGATCGCCTTGAAAACACCGTTAGCATCTTCACCAAGTGATTTTTTTACTACCTTCGAAGTAGACTTGGCTAAGATATTGGTTACATCTTCAATCCTATCCCCAATCCCATCTTCAACATATTTCTTATCTTTTTTTAGTTTTTGAGCTATTAAGATCAAACCATGTTGCCTTCGCATTTCGTATTCGATTACTCTGATTAGTTGATCCAATTGCTGCACACCTTTAACTTCAACAACGTTCCCATTATCTACTGAAATGTTAACATCTTGTCTGATGCTTCCAAGTCCTCTTGCAACCCTTTTACTTGCTCTCAATAGCCTACCCAAGGTAAGGGCAACTTGCATTATTTCTTGAGGTTTGCCAGTAACTGGCTCTAGCGCAATCTCAACAAGTGGAACTCCTAATCTATCAAGTCCATATTCCCTAATCATGCCATTATCTGAAATTAGTTTGGCCGCGTCTTCTTCTAGACAAATAGTCTGCACACCGACCTTCTTACCGTTGATGTCAAGATAGCCACCAGTCGCAATCAACATTGTACGCTGAAATCCACTTGTATTAGAACCATCAATAACAATTTTGCGCATAATGTGTATCTCATCTGCAACCTTGGAATGAAGAGCAAGAGAAAATATTAGTGCAATTTCAAGTGCTTCTCCATTAACTTCGTGTGGTGGTTCTTCATCAGCTTCTACTAAACAGCATGAACCTGCAGCAGCATGGTATTCTATAACACGCAATTTCTTGGATTCAAAGAGTGCGGCAGGATCATATACACCAAGTTCACTCTGTGTTGGACGCAACTTGCGTCCAAAGAACATTTTATAATTTTCAGCCTCTTCACATCTACAACTACAAAAGAGCTTACTTCTTGTAGCGAGTTGCTGATGAATTTCAAAACCGACCTTGACATTAATAGATTCTGGATTCATCATTGTCGGTATCATGATTAAAAAATGTCATATAGAACTTTTAAGCCTTGTGTATTACTATGTGGGACTAACTAATATTTATTATAGGAATCGAGAATTATATCAACAACTATCTTTGAAGAATTTCTTGCACCTAATACTTTGTAGGTATCGCTGCTATGATGTTGCGACGTTAATCCAATCCAATGGTCTACCTATCTTAACTGACAACCAGGATGCATGAACAGTCGACAACACTTTGTGTAGCTCAATAATAATCAATATTCTTATCTATGATAGACGGATTTGTTTCAATCGTATGCATACATATTGATTTCTATATAGATGACTTAAGATCCAACTATTTTCTTAAACTTTGAACCACACGATGGACAAGTAGTTTCTTTATGCTTCGTTCCACAATCCACGCAGTAATAATTCTCATTGATTGAGCTGCTGCGATATATTGTGTGCAAGGTTGGTAATATAAAGTCGAAAATGTCAGCTCTTCTATTATTATTATTATTATTCATCATCGCAATCTTGTTCCTCTTCCTCCTTTTATCTACGAGTCCAAATAGAATCAACACACCTATCACTACTGCTAGAAATATGATCAGTGGTAATACTAATGCAGCCACAATTCCTATTCCAATGCAAATCACCATCCATTTCAAAAGTCGTGTGGCAAACCTCTTGTCATTATGTCTATAAATCATACTACTTAACCTTCTTTGTAACTGCATATCACTAGTAATATCGCTAGAGATATTTATATTTTCTGGTTGTCCTAAGAATAATAACAATGCTAACAATGATAGTCAAGAAAGAGGAGCTGCGTTTACATTCAGCCTACCAAAAACGAATCAGACAAGACCCTTAAAGCCAGGAATTATTGTTTATAGAAAAATCGTGGATGTAGAGATGGCATTAGGCGAAATAAGATGATTAAAAGATAATGACTTTTACTGGTTCTTACAGTTCATGTGCAGTATATATGGCTAAGGTTTTGAACCGACATGTAAGCAAAGATCTTTTTGACTTGATAAAGTCTCTTCCATCTCGTACTTATAGAGATTCTGCTGATGTTGCAATAGATCTTATGATCCCTTTAACTTTATAGGATAAGATGTATGATAGAATTACTATAACAAGAAATTGCCAAAAATATCAACGGTATCTTCTAAGCTTGTAAAAGATCTTATAGTTCCACGTATAGCGTCTTCTAAAAAAGGCGATAATGGTATAGTTCTAGTTGTAGGTGGAAGTACAATATACCATGGAGCACCTTTACTTGCCTCTATGGCGGCTCTAAGATCAGGTACTGATCTTGTATATACTGCAATTCCACGATCAAATATTGTACCTGTTAGATCTGCTTCTGCAAATATTATAGCATTACCTTTACCTGATGGTAAATTGACTGTAGGATCAGCTAACAAGATTTTAGCTACGACCCCAAAGAAACCAGATACTGCTGCTATAGGTATGGGAATGAGCATAGCAAAACCAGAAGCATTGCTTGCATTAATAAGAGGACTCAAAAGTGATGGAATAAAATTGCTATTGGACGCATCAGCTCTAATTCCTGAAGTATTGCAAGAAATATCGGGAACTGGTACCATCGTCACACCTCATCCCGGAGAATATAAACGAATTTTTGGAGAGGATGCTGGAGTAAGTGAGGAGGAACGGATTTCAAATATGGATAGACTTTCAAAAAAATATGGCATTATTATAATTCTTAAAGGGTCTACCAATTTAGTTTCTTCTTATGCTGATGAAGATGGTCATATTGCCGTAATTAAAAGAAGCACTTCTGCAATGACCGTTGGCGGAACTGGCGATGTATTATCTGGTTTGACAGCTGGTTTGCTTACAAAGCTAAAGCCTTTTGATGCTTCTATTCTAGGTTTGTATTTCAATGGATTGGCTGCAAGTCTAGCATATAACCGAGTAGGACTACATTTAGTTGCAACTGATTTAATAGACGAATTGCCTAATGCTATGAAACCTTTCGATAAAATCAAATACTAACTAACACTCTGAAAAATTGGTCATTTTTGAGATAGAGATAGGCTATATTGAAGAATTGGATAATCTTTTCTTTTAATCGATGTTGCTGATCATTAGAGTGATATTAAGTACGTCATAAAACAGTAGTACAAAATTACTACTTTTGTCTATTCAGTCTTACAAAAAATGACTTTCGCAATACCAATCACTCTGCGAATATAGATGCTGCGACTAAATTAAAAGCGGAGTGAAATTGTTTTTTCTTTAGTTGTTGATAACATAGCTGATTACCAATTTGCACTGTGGTTCTACGTCTGTAATTATTACATATAAAATCTGAGATACGCAGCTATATAAAAAAATAAAAAATGATTTTGATTTCAGTTAAAATCCTGAACTCTGCATCTTTGTAAGCGATTCTCTTAAATCCCCCAAGTCAAAAAGTCAATAATTCTGATCAAGATATGATTATTATCGTTGAAAAACAGTATAGTTATCTAAATGTTTAAAGTTATTTACGTGACTTCGCTGTAATCCATCCAAAATGATAGAAAGACCAAAGCATGATTAATGAAGCTATTGCAGAACCCATTAGTAACAGAATGAATGTCGTATACGAGCCTAACAACGTCCATGGCATTTCATTTCCTCCTGGTATTTTAACATTCATTCCATAAATTGCACTTATTACTGTAATTGGAATTGTAAGAGTAAACATAATGGTGAGTACGGTTAATGCTCTGTTCGTTTTATCATTACTGAGCATAAAGTTCGTATCTTGATATATGCCAATTGTTTTATTTGAAGAGTCAAGCGCTTCTATAACTTTGCTAATATGATCATTTAGATCACTGAAAAAAAGTACGAGATCATCTACACTATTGTTACTACCTTGTTGTTGTCTTTGTGTGTCTTTTTCATCCAAGAACTTTTGTATATCTTTGGTCATAATTTCCATTATGATTTGTTTTAGCGGGGTTGCAATACGGGAAAGTGTAGTAATATCTCTTCTTAAAAGTGAAATTCTTTTTGTAAGAACTATTTTATCATTAAATACATCATCTTCTATATCCTCTAGACGTTGTGTTACATGGTTTAATATATTGAGTAGATCATCTACAAGAACGTCAAGTATTTTATAGAAAAGGTATATAGAATAAGATTTTTTCGCCATAAATGAAGGTGTTAGTGGCTCTTGATTGTGGCGATATTCATTAATATTTGTATAACTACTGCTACTGTTGATCTTACTGCCATCGTTTCCTTTGCATTGATGAAACATTTCTACAATTGGGTTGAGATTACCTTGGTGTACCGTAATTAGATAGTTTCTTCCTAAGAAAATCGATAATTGGCTGATTCTGTATATATCTTCATCCTTCTCTTTTTCTGCTATAGGAAAATATAATATAATAAATAGGTGATCTTGGTATCTATCTATTTTTGGAATTTGAATTTTAGAAAGACAATCATCTAAATTTAGGCTATTAAAGGAAGGATATCTCTGTGCCAGTAAATTTATTTTATCTTTATTTGGATTTTGTATATCTGTCCATATGAGATTTTCGTTCTTGTTATCATTGTCAAAGTAAATCGTAGGCAGTATATTAGTCTGTTCTATATCCATGTGTTGAGTCATCCTAACATTAGCCCAACAAGATTAATCTACCATTCTTCTCATCAAAGTCAGATAGCGGCTTTAAGCATTATTCACGCCAGAGAACTGCCACCCATGTTATATCGAGGATCTATTTGTATTCTACAATAATAATAATAAATACATTCTTCGATAGATTAATCAACCTCACTGATTTACATGATAAATCATATGTTGGTTCTATTAAGCTTCTTTGTTTTTACTAGACTCTAATAACAACGTATTGTTACTTGATGATATGGGTACAACAAAAATACTGGTAATCAGCGTCATTATCGTTACAATATCAATAATAACACTAATGAGCTTCACCATCACAGCGTATACGATTACAAAGTCAACTCTACAAAACCATAGCAATCAATGTGATCCTGGCTTACATGTAAAAATGTTTGATCACGAAATTGCTCCAAAATACATTATAGGGAGAGACTATAAAATTATTCCAGTAGATCCAGCAACAACTGACGTTCGTGTTAACCGGTGTAACTTGCAAGTAATAGATGTTTCGTAATCGAATAGGCTTGTATAAAATCAAGGATAATTCAACTTATTACACAATACCATGTATAGATTTAGAATACAATATCCTTGTAATTGACCGTTCCAGAAACAACAAGAACGACCGCAATCGAGAACAATTCTTGCTAAACTTGATGCATGTACTGTTCCTAGTTTTCCGCCAAATATGCCATTGAAGCAATGGTTGATGGATTTACGTAATTCAGTATTATATAAATTCACAAAATATCAAAATACTTACCGATATTACAAAAGGGATTTGATTTATTTATGATAATGAAATAAGTTGAGACAACAATTCTACTATCTTCTTTACTCTTCCTTCTCAAAAGATGTATTAAAGCGGCAGAATGGATAATGTAATCCATACTAAAGATTATGAAGAATCTATAGAGAAAGATAGGAAATACTACCTACTACCTAATAACACAAATTCTACTGTCAACAACAACTACAACAGAATGTCACCTAAATTCAAGGATATAGATCCAGCTTGGGGTATCGTAGTTACTCAACTTGTAGATGGAAAGATGAGTGTCAAAACAAGTAAATCAAAGGACGTTTTAATCTTAAATAGTTCCCTTTGTATTGGTTTGCATATATGACCACTAATAACATTCCAAAGTGGAACATTTCAGGAGGCTGGTTTGACGTTTGCAAGTGTAATATACCATGCCCATGCGAGTTCGCCCAAGCTCCTACGTATGGCGACTGCGATGGTGTACTTGTTTGGCATATCCAAAAAGGACAATACGGCGAAACCTCGCTGGATGGCTTGAATGTGTTAGGGCTTGGAAGCTTTACAGGTAATATTTGGGCAGGTAATACAAAAGTAACTGCAGCATTATTTTTTGATGAGAAAGCTAATCAACAGCAGAGAGAAGCTATGCAGATGATTTTTAGCGGGAAGGCTGGTGGATTCATGGCTGAATTTGCAAAGCTAATAGGAGAGATGCGCAGTCTTGAATTCGCTCCAATCAAATTTGAAGTAGCAGAGGATCTTGCTTACTGGCGTGCAGAAATACCAGGGAAAGTAGTTGCGAAAGCTGAAGCCTTAACTGGACCAATGACTCCACATGGTAAACGAGTCATAACCCTTAACCCGCCTGGGAGCGAAGTAGGTCCAGGTGCAGTTGCAACATGGGGTACTGCTATAACAGATGAAGTTGATGCAGTGGGCTTCAAATGGGAGTGGAATGG
>JBEVTH010000092.1:0-9388 GCA_041156085.1 Candidatus Nitrososphaera maunauluensis | reverse complement strand
AATTTTGTACCTGTTTGAATATTGCTTTTAGAGATAGAAGAGAATTAGGAGAAGATGATTGTGCCCCAGAAACATTATCAGCAGTAGAAGAGATTGAATTTGTTTGCGCCATCGATTGAGTTTGAAAAGTTAGTAATGATAATGCAGTTAATATTAACGCAAAAAGCGCGGTAACGACCGGAGATAATGCAGATATGTTTGATTTTGTCATTGCAATCATCTTTTAACTCATTTGGAGATCCTTATGCTTGTGCATGCAACTTTGTCATTTCTTGTTTACCTTGACTTAGAAGCAGGATTGTAGAGCCTATTATTATTCCCACTTGAAATATCTTGGAGAGTATATCTACTGAACCCACATGTTCATCAAAACCAATAAGAGGAAGATTTAATGTTCTACTGAGAACATACAGGATAATTAGCCCTGCAGAGCCTGCTATAGCAATAATGTATGGAACTTTATTATTGCTACGGCGTTTGTTCTTCAAGATCCATATTGCCACCGGAATGTGCGCTAATCCTGCTATTATAAAAAATGCCATTTGCCCTCCTGGTATCCTTATCTGTCCGCTATTTTGAATATTTCCTTGATGTCTGAAAGAAGATTGGGAGGAATGATTAGACATTCTTAGTGCATCGCGTAAACCCATTTGTAAATAGATAATAGATGATCCAATCAATAGAGATACTATAATATAGACAACGATGTTTTGTTTCTTTGTTTGCAGTTGCTTCAATACTATTCTTCCGCTATGTTTTGGTACATCTTATTAAGACTTTGATTAACACTGTAAGTTAACAAGGTTAACTGCTAAGGTTCTAACATATTTTATCGGAATTACTACGTATTCTTATGACATTAGAAGAAGTGTGTTATAGAATATGTAGTAGGGCTTGTGTATATCTCATGGGAACTATTAACACTAGGTAACACGAATGTTGATCTTGCCATGTATAATACATGATTTCGGCCTCTTATAACTAGTAGATTATGTAGCGATTAGACGTAATAAAATGATATTATAACAAATAATTATTATATGTATATCTAATAATGGAAATGAACAAACTCATATTCAGGATATCTGATAACAACAATTAGTAGAAGTGATACTTGTATGTAAATACTTGGCCGTCGTTCTATTTCTGGATGGAACGAAGATCCTCATTTGAAGCAAGAATAACAACTATAAGATCCCTATTCTTATACAGATTAACAATTCATCAGAGCAATTGCAGAAAGAGAGGAATAGATATTATTCCTGCATTGACTATATTTTTCTTATTATTGTTGTCAGGTCCAATTATCATTCAAAATTTAGTTTCGATGGCATATGCTGATAAGAGCGGTGGTAACTCGCTTATCAATGATATAACAGATCAACTGCTGAACGTTGATACTACTCAAGCTGCAACACAACAACAACAGCCACAGCCACAGCAGGCGCCTCAGCAAGGACAACAACTACCACAGCAACAAATTCAACAACAAACCCTTAGTCCATCTAACAGTAATACTACAGGAACACCTGCCCCCTCCACTACTAACACAGGATCTGAAAACTCAATGCCTGTAAGTTCTATTAAAATTACCTCTGTCAATCCACCTTCTGTATCTTCTATATCCCAACTACCTATTAGTGTTTCACCGCCTTCTTCACTGCAAAGTGACAGAAATAGTATCTTTCAAGCTTTTAATTCTAGTAATATCGGTAACAACCATCCTATTCCAGAGTTAGTATCTAATGCGGGCTCACTTGTTACGTTGGATGGAACTTCAAGTCATTCTCCAGATGGCAAACCAATTGCATTTACATGGACACAGATCGCTGGTCCGTCTGTTATACTAAATGGTGCTGACTCATCCAAAGCTACATTTATCGCTCCAAACATACCCATAAGTACAGCAATGTTCTTTAAGTTGATAGTTATGGACACTACGGGTCTTTCTGATACTGCTATTGTAAAAGTTACAGTTATACCTTAACTAAACCAGACTTTAAGTTCTACCACATCAAGACACCTAAACGTAAAATAAATGACAAAACAACTGAACCCCTTTAGATGCTGAGACAGAATCCCACCGAACCAGAAGATCTTTCTATAATATTGTTTCGTATGAAGTATTTTGAAATTAACAATAGGAGGCGGTGCTTTAGTTTTTCCTTTATCATATTGTCGTCGTCATGAACTCTGATATTCCATGCTGTGTCATCCCTCTATACTATGAGCGAATATGAGAATATGCGAACTGCAGATATTGTAGCAGAAGCACTAATTGATTGGAATGTAGACACTATTTTTGGATTACCTGGTGATGGAATTAATGGATTTATGGAAGCATTGAGAACAAGGCAAGATAAGATAAAGTTTGTACTTGTGAGGCATGAAGAATCTGCGGCATTTATGGCCTGTGCTTATTCAAAATATACAGGAAAGCTTGGAGCATGCGTTGCTACTTCTGGCCCTGGAGCCATACACCTATTAAATGGATTATATGATGCCAAATCAGACAATACGCCTGTAGTAGCTATTACTGGCAGTGTTTATTCAGATTTGATTGGATCTGGATATCAGCAAGATGTAAATCTATTACAGCTATACTCAGACGTTACAGTTTATAACAATATGATAATTACTCCAGAACAAGCTGAGATGCTTGTAGATACTGCTTGTAGAGCAGCCTTGTCTCAAAGAGGAGTTGGTCACTTAACAATCCCAATAGATATTCAAGAAAAGAAATTGGAAGGTAAATACTCTATGCATAAAGTACCTGGCCATACATCCGATGTTTTTAATGGTACTACTACTATACCGGATCATCATCTAATACAGCAAGCAGCAGATATTATCAATTCTGGAAACAAAGTAGTAATTCTTGTTGGTCAAGGCGCATTAAATGCAGGTGAAGAAGTAGCTGAAGTTGCTAGAAAAATTGGTGCTCCAGTTGCTAAAGCACTTTTAGGTAAAGCAGTAATTCCTGACGACCATCCCAATAGTATAGGAGGAATTGGCCTGCTAGGTACTGATCCAACTGTAGATGCAATGAATGAAGCAGATACACTACTTATGATTGGAACATCGTTTCCATATATTGATTATCTTCCAAAACCTGGACAAGCAAGAGGAATTCAAATAGACATAAAGCCAGAAAAAATAGGCTTACGTTACCCTGTTGAGATTGGATTGGTTGGAGATTCAAAACGTATACTTTTGGCCTTAATTCCTCTGCTACAAAATAAGAAGGAAGAAGGACAAGATGAACAAGCAAATAGTTTTCTCATATCAAAGCAAGAGGCAATGAAAAAGTGGAAGGAAAAACTCAATGAACAGATAAGATCACATAGGGTTAATGATGATGATGGCAACGATAATAAATTATTAGTCAAGCCACAGTATATTGCCTCAGCAGTTTCTAATGAACTAGATGATAATGCCATAATTTCTGTTGATAGTGGTACTAATACTGTATGGGCTGCTCGATTCATTAACATAAGAAAAGGTATGAAATTTTCATTATCTGGTACGTTGGCATCTATGGGCTGTGGATTGCCTTATGCCTTGGCAGCTCAAATAGCTTATCCTGAAAGACAATGTATAGCATTTGTAGGTGATGGTGGATTTATGATGCTTATGGCTGATTTTGCCACAGCAGTACAATATAACCTCCCAATTAAAGTAATTGTTCTAAAAAATAATACTCTTGGAATGATTCGATGGGAGCAAATGGGCTTTTTAGGAAACCCTGAATTTGGAGTCACGTTCAGTCCGATAGATTTTGCAAAGTTTGCAGAAGATTGTGGAGGTAAAGGCTATATAATAAAAGAAACCTCAGAAGTAAAATCAGTTATAAAACAGGCTATGAAAGAAACAAACAAACCAACCATTGTTGAAGCCCATATAGACCCTTTCGAACCACTAATGCCTCCAAAAGCTGAGCCGGACTTTATTCGCAAAATTGCTGAATCATTTGCAAAAGGACAGCCCTATGCTAAAAGAATTGGTCTTACATTGTACAGAAATCCAGTAAAACCTGATACTCCTGCATTAAAAAGTGCTCAAAACAGATTAAAGTAAACATTTACAGAATCCCAAAGTCTTAAGCTGTATGGACTGCTAAAAAAAAGGGTGGAGAAAAAAAGGAAGTTAATAGGCTAAAGAAAGAGGTACAAAATAAATAAACAATAGGGAGAAGCTTGTGACATAAAGGTTTCCACAATAAAAATAAGGTTGTATTTTGATGATGTAAACTCTCTATTAACAATAAATTGCTGTCATCGTATATGTGAAAGCAGACAAAACTGTATGAAGTGTTTTAACTGCTATTCTGAATTTCTACCAACACTGACAAAACCCTTGTGTCAAGAGTGTGGATTCTGCTATTATTGCAGAGATTTCCTCTCGTGTTCTCACTACGATATGGAGTACCAGAAACAGAAGCAACAACTAAAATCACTGCCATTCCCATTTCTTATGGGAAAAAAAATTCAAAAATGGGATTCATATAATGATATTGCTTCCAAAGTAACAGGGCCGATTCTCGAGGACAGCGCAGCAGTAATAGTAATAGATGAATCAGTAAGACGCAAATTAGGAAAATCGTACACTTTAGAGCTTATCCAAAAAATAACAAGCCCAGAAATCAATTGCTATGTTGATATAATACCTACAGGGACTCCTGATAATGATGTAATCAAAGTCTTTAATTCCTATATAGATATTCCTGCTCTTATTTTGACTTCAGATAAGAATCTCTATGGTGAATTACTTGGACGCTCATTATTTGTAAAGGCAACGAAAGGAAGTAATGCAATTAGAGTAATTACTAAAGCAATAAAACATAGAATTTCAAGATTATGATAAGTCTTGAGTAAATGACATCAATCCTCATAGAGATAGTCTGCAGATATTGCATCGCATGGGATTGTGAATGACGCTGCTGCTGGTGATGGCATAAAATTATTGCCTTAATTTGTGAGCAAACAGCTAATAGACAGACAAGAACAAGAAATAATAATACAACATAATTGCTACTAAGATAGGCGGTAATTGCCCTATATTGAAGATGGAGTTTCAGAAGAAGATGAAGGATTAGAAGATGGCATGGAATTGTAGTTTAGTTTATGACCATCATTCCCTAAATTTTGTTGAGTGGGAATTACTTCTTTGAACATATGAGAATACCCTATCTGAGGAATTCAAAAGAGTGTAACTTGTAAATTCTACCTTTAAGTATACCTTAGTAAACAAATGTTAACAGATTCTGAACTTGTGTTAACGGAGGTGTAGTTCACTATGATATACCGTGTTTTGTCAACATAACTTCATAATGAAGTGTTTACATGTCAACAGTCACATCATGCATATATTTTTCAGTGTTTTTCAACCTTGGTGACAAAGTTTATCAGTGTAATGAACTAGTCGTATTTTGTCCCTTATGCTTCTATTGAGACTTTTTGTAATTATCTAAATAATATAAAATTTAATATTTATCTTTAATATCTATCTAATTTAGTTATCTGCTCAACTACCAGTATGAAATAATTACCATCATTAATAAGCAACGGTCTATAGCTGCAGAGATTTAGTTTTAGCTCAGGCTGTTTATAAGATAAGATGTTGACTAAAAATAAAATTTAAATCTCATCAATGTGTTAGATATCAACAATTGCACCAATCTTCTATGTCAAAATCAATAATGTTATCAATCATAATAATCGTTTTAGTCATGACGACAAGTATTATTTTACCAGTCATACAAAACGCTCATGCCTTTTCTCTTCTTGATGCGTTTAAGAATCTATTCAAGAAAAAAACGCCTTCCTCACAACAACAACAACAGCAATCATCCCTCCTCATCTACTACTAACAACGCTGAAACTTCGCCAGGAAAATGTGACACATCATTATGGAATCATGTCTACAACCCACATAGATTACATATAGTTGACTCTTGTAAAACTGTGACAGGGATAATAGAAAGCAAAAAGGTTGAAAAAGATGGTGATTACCATATAAGATTGAAAGCAGACCCACAATTTGCTAACCTTGTAAATTCTGTTAATGTAAAAGGTCAACTTGGTGATTTGGTGTTAGAACCGATTTGTGTAAATCCAGTAACCCAACCTGACGCAATTTCAGCTTGCCAGAATTTCCATGAAAATATTACTATTCCTTCAGTTGGTAGCCATGTACAAGTCACAGGCTCATACGTACTTGATAACGAACATGGGGGATGGGCTGAAATACATCCAGTAACTTCTATAGTAAAAATAGCTTAGACTGTAAAACACTATTTTCCTTCAAGATGACATTCTAAGAAATGTTTAATTCGAACAATGAGATTATGAGATTGCTAAATGACATGGACTTTAACTCATAATAACAAAATTGTTGGAGAGTGGTCAGATGATATAATTGACAGGATAGCATCGAAGTTAAAGGAAACAAAGAAATCTTATAGCATCTCCAAAAAGCAAGATCAAAATGAAGCTGCCAAAACGGTTGCAGAATTCCTACCTGAGCCGATTCAAGATGCTTTTTTATCGTGATGCAAGATAGAGTCTCCATATACTCTGCTAAAATACACATAAATTTAGACATTACATTAACACAAAACAGTACAAGACCTCTTGTCAGCCGTAAATCCGAACGTTGTCGCCCAAAATCAATACTATTCTATATACGGTACTCCACATCGTTACCAACTACATATCTAAATTCAATAGTTGTATATTAACCCGAGTAGTTAGTGGCCCAGTCGGGATCAGGAACATATTTGACGTTATTTTGGGGCCCAGCTGGCTATCTTTAGCAGAATACGAAGTCAATCACAGATGATCATCTGTTATGAGGTTGGACTGTTTCACCGGTGATGTGGTCATGTTATATGCTTATGAACTGAAAAGATCTACTATAGATAGAATGATTACCTATATCAAAGGAAAACACCAGATTTAAATTTAGTTTAATACAATATTACACTGCTAAGAGATAGTTTTAATGACAAATCCTTGCAATAGAAAGGTGACAGAATATATCTCCTCCTAATGGAGGTTCTTATGGACACACCGGATCAACGAGTTCTGTCCTGGGGTCTAACAAACTGAAAATATTAGCTGCAGTAGTCACATTTGTTGTTATCGCAATCATGATGTCTGAATCTGCAGTTATAGTTCAAGCCGGACATAGAGGAGTTGTTCTTTATGTAGGTGCAGTAGAGAATCGGGTGCTGGGAGAAGGAGTTCATTTTATAATACCATTTGCAGAACAGGTAGTACAATTAGAAGTTCGCACTTTGAAATATGAAGCTAATGCATCAGCTGCTTCAAATGATTTGCAGGAAGTAGCTACGGTGATAGCGTTAAACTACCATATTGATCCGAGTAAAGCAAACTTAATTTATCAGCAGCTAGGTTCAGACTATGAATCTAGAATAATAGCACCTACAATACAAGAGTCAGTCAAAGCAAGTGTTGCAAAGTTCAATGCGGAAGAACTTATTACAAAGAGAGAGACGGCAAAAGCTGTTATATCTCAGACAATTAGTAATACTCTTTCTGCAAGAGGTATAACAGTTGAGAATGTATTTATAACTGATTTTAAATTCTCACAAGCATTTGCCAATCAGGTGGAGTCAAAAGTGGTGGCGTTTCAACAGTATTTAACAGAGCAGAATAATCTGAAGGCCGTTCAAGTAATTGCTAATCAAACTGTAGTAAAGGCTCAGGCACAAGCAAGAGCTAGAGTGGCTAATGCAACAGGAGAGTCACAGGCAATTAAACTTATTACAGACCAGCTAAGGCAAAGCCCAGAATATCTTCAATGGAAAGCTATTAATACATGGAATGGCCAAATGCCATATTCTCTGGGTGGAGGAGGAACAGGAGCATTTCCTTTCTTCCAGTTACCAACACAACGACCACAACAGCAAAACCAAACTCAACTAAGATAATAGTAATAAAATCAAAGCTGAGAATCCTTGTACTTGCCTTATCTATATGTGAGTCCAATCTTGAGTGCCGCGTGTGAAAATAGTATATAGATATTTTCTGAATCTCTATGTTTATCTAGCCATGAGTAGCTTGTAGTCCCGAAGACGAAAAAGAAGAGAATCTCCCAAGCGAGAAAAACAAAAAAGATGCTGATACGATAGGATTTGGGTTACGATCTATCGTGAGCATTTGATTTTAATCTACTCTTTACTATATTGCTTAATTGTTCAAGCTTCACAATATCCGATGGGCTAGTTTAATTGAAAGCGAAATAGGGTGCTACTATGTTCTACGATGGATAAGTGATGATAATTCATTTAATATTTGAGCTAATTACAAGGATATTGCAAGGCAAGGTTGAAAATACAGGTACTTGTATGTTAAACACTAACATCTACTGCTTCCAAACTTACACTTCTAATGAAAATAATTAACAGGGTCGCATGAACTACAACTACTAAAAATAAATTGTTGTTCTGAAATGGGTAGAAAGTTGATTTCCATAAAATGAACTCTTTATGACGCTACTTTGTGTTCCGAAAAAAGCAATAATAATCACTACAGTAGCGGCTGCTACCACTATGATTGATAAGGTAACATTTCTCCTCATTTATCTTTCAAATTTATTCAAGGATCTTATTAGAAAGATATTTTTACATCAGTACAACAATAGTGCACATCATAGATTATGCTACGAGCCCATCATACCGGGAATTTTGAATGGACTTCTATAAGCCTTTGTAACACTTAAACCGTGATCCGCACTAACTGTTACTGATTTAAGTGGAGAATTTTCAGGCGGTGAAAGTAAGACTTTTTCACCTGGTGAAAGTAAAGCCAATCTTTCAATTGCTTTGCTACCCATGCCACCATAATTAACTACAATATTTGTAAGAGGCATCTTACCAGTATTTGTAAGTGTTACTCTTGCAGTACTGAACAGATTCTGATTATCTTTTATTGGATCAATATCCATAGCATAATTTTGTGTAGCTACAGCAAAAACAGAGAACAATAAGAACAGGACCACAATTACTGCACCTCCACCGCCAATGGACGCAAATATAAGAAAACGCTGCATTATAACTACTATGTAAGAAAAGATATTTGATACTTTTGGTGCATTTCTCTACAGATTCAAGTCAATGAGCACAGATGAATCACAGAAAGCAAATTCTGAATGGCATGAACTGAAAAACAGCTTACCGATGGTATTGAACTTGTGGTAGAATATGATCATGCATGGGGAACAATGGATTTTTGTTATTTGAGGCAGATAGCAGTGATTTACTTTTGGACTGGTGGTCTAATTTGAAGATAAAGTCAGATGGTATGTGGGGCAGACACATACAATAGTAGCAAGGAGACGTTAATGTTGTCGGAGATTGTTTTAC
>JBEVTH010000091.1:0-9416 GCA_041156085.1 Candidatus Nitrososphaera maunauluensis | reverse complement strand
TGGCCATTATCCATTAGATGTAATTGGTGGAATATTATTAGGAGTAGGAGTATCTTTTATCTTTGTAGGCATAGAAAAACACATAGAATCATTAATGATTCCAATAATGAATAAAATAGTAAAACTGAAACGATAGATCAAGACATGGTCATGATATCCGTATAATGGCAATGTGTATGGCTGACAACAATAAGTTATTCAATGCTCCATTTTTTATTTACTACCAGGCTCCAAGTGTGACTATTACATCTGTAATGAATCCAGCATCCAATCCAACAAAAATATCCAACATCATCACATAATGAAAAAATTGCAAAGTATCAGCATAGACATAATCAAAACACCTTTATTTAGCATCTTTCATTATACCAAAACGTTCAGATAATAGTAATAAACTATAGGCTGTATGGATATCAAAGCAAGTAAAGGCAATGATACCGATTTGAGTAGGAATTCTTCTTTTACTACTATTAATCATTACTCATTTGAAAACACTGAGCAGACATTCATAGAGCTAGCCAGTGAGCAAAGGTTATCTATTTTATTTAAACTAAGTGAACAGGATACCAAACTCTCCAAGCTTGCAAAAGATCTTAATGTTACCATGCAGGAGGTTCATAGGAATGTTAACAGATTAATGGATGTAGGATTAATTAAAAAAAATTCAGATGGTACATTTTCTCTAACAACATTTGGAAATACCATAATAAAGCAAATTCCTGCGTACGACTTCCTTTCCAGAAACAAAGAATATTTTTCAGACCACGTATTAGGGGAGATTCCAATGAAATTCGTTCAAAGAATTGGTGCACTAGACAATTCTGAATACATTCATGGTATGGTGGCTGTGATCGAGCGATGGAAACAGATATACAATGAATCCTCAGATTATATATATGGAATGTTACCACAGATACCCCTAGATTTAATTGAATCTGTAATACCAAAAATAAAAGAGGACGGCATAAAATTTAATTACATATTACCTCAGAAAGCAGTTGTTCCTAAAAAGCGAGCGGCGCTTTTAAAAGATGCTGGTTTCTATGATTTATTGAAAAATGAGGAGAGATTGGTAGAGAGGAGAATGGTAGATAGAGTACAGGTAGCAGTGGTGTTAAATGAAAAACATTCAACCGTGATGTTCCCCGCTTCAAATGATAAAACAGTAGCTGATATGAACTCTATGTTCTATAGCAAAGCAGACCCTTTATTTCATGAATGGTGCTTAGATTATTTCAGATATTGTTGGTATAATTCAAAATCATTTGATGAAAGTAAATTGTTAGAAGTATGATTGAATTCCCTAAATAATATATAAAAATTTGGGTTAAATTCTAACTTTAGGAAATTTTCAATAAAAAATTTTTGTTAGAATAGATCCGTATATATCGTATTCACTGAGAACGACCTAATGAATTTTCTTAAAAAAACTTTCGATTATTATCACCAAAAGTAACGATAGAAATAACGTTAGAGTAATATGATAATGTCTCTATTTATTTTGGGCAAAATCCTTATCTATAGAAGATTTTTTGATAGTTAAGCGACTATACATAATCCGTAATTTTGTTATCCTTGGTATTGTATATTAAAGAGGACATCAGTTTTTTTTCTGAAGGCACCTGAATGTTGATCAGTTTTTGGATGAATTCTACTTCTTCTTTTACAAAGGAAATGTTATCATTATATAATTCACTAAAAGCAAGCTTTTGATTTATCCTCTGAATATTTGCAATACACTGGTATATCTTATCAGTTTTATTTTTGATTCCATTATCGAATAGAATCTTGGCCAGCTTCCTTTTTGGTATGTTAAACATACCATTTGTCACAAATCTATCAAACACTGAAAGAATTTCGAAACGATCATCTATTCCTGTATAACCTATTATGGTTGCTGGAATTAATCGCAGCATACCTTGTCGCTTTGCTCTTTTGGAATGATTCTCGTCCAAGACAATTACAGACCTTCCAAATGTCAAAATTGCATTGAGAATTTGATTAGGCAACCGCTTGTCGAGAACATCATTATCAGACTTTAGTTCTATTGGATAGAATCGAATCCAATCTATTCTGCAATTTTCGTCTTTAGCAAATTGGGTCAGCATGCCACTCCTCATCACTAAGTTAAGATAGTTATCATACGCTTCGACTGAATCATATATGATATCACAATTATTACGTTTCTCTATTACTGCGATTATAAGATCAAAATTTCTAAAGTACCCCTCATCCTTTATTTTTATATCAGTATGAATGCTTACAGAAGTTGGAATAAATAGATTATTTGCAATATGGCTTGACCTAACTGAGCTTATGAAGAGACGTTTTAATTCCTTTTCATTCACAACAGTATTTTTACTATTGGTTTATTTAATTTCTCACAAACAAATAATATTTATTTATAGATACGTGTGTATCTTGACTTGATATCCAAATCCTATGTTGTGTAAATTTATTTACAGGCCTCCTTCATATTAAGTGTACATGAACGTAAGTGTTGAAGCATCTTTCTCTTATTGGTCCTTGATTTTATCTTTTTAACAATAGCGCTGCCTATTATGACTGCGTCTGCGCCAGCGTCAACCATGGATTTTATATGTGAAGGTCTGCTGATTCCAAACCCTACTGCTACAGGGATTTTTGATCCAGTGGCTTCTTTAATATTCCTTATTGTATCGAAGGTATACTCTTCAAATGACTCGCGGACGCCAGTGATCCCATAACTGATCCCGCATAAACAAATCCTGAACATTTGCTTACAATCGTTTTCAGCCTCATCTGAGGTGTATTAGGAGATACCAAAAATACTGCTGCAAGCCCCAGTTTGGATGCTTGCTCGATGTAACTTCTATCGTTGTTACATCAGGATATCCTGCTACCACGTAGCAAATCAACGCATGTTCATTCTTTTTAGATAATTCATCAAACTTCTTGTCTAATCTTATTTTTTAGAGTTCCTGTCATATTTTTTTGTTCTCATTTCTTTCGTTTTCATGTATTCTAAAACAACTTCAACATCCTTATCTCCTCGTCCAGAGAGTGTAACCACTATATTGTCGTCTTTATCCATTTTCTTTGCAAGTTTCATAGCATATGATATTGCATGAGATGGCTCCAAAGCAGGAATTATGCCCTCTAGTCTAGATAATGTTAGAAACGCTTCTATAGCATCGTCATCTACACACTCTACGTAATTAGCTCTTTTGAGATCTTTTAATAATGCATGCTCTGGCCCGACCCCCGGATAGTCTAACCCGGCAGATATACTATGAGTATCGACGATTTGTCCATACTCATCTTGCAAAAGGTAGGATAACATTCCATGTAAGATTCCTTGTGAACCAGCAGACAAAGTTGCGGAATGTTTTCCTGTATCAATACCTTGACCACCTGCTTCTACTCCATATAATAAAACATCAGAATGATCCACAAAGGGAGAAAATGTCCCTATCGCGTTGCTACCACCACCCACACATGCAACAATAGCGTTAGGCAAATTATTAGATATTCCACACATCTGTTGTTTTATTTCTTGCCCAATTACACTTTGAAAGTCTCGTACCATCATAGGATATGGATGCGGTCCAACTACCGACCCAATGAGATAATAAGTGTTTTGGAGATTAGTTATCCAGTCACGCAATGCCTCATTAATGGCATCTTTAAGACTTTGAGACCCTGATAAGACGCTATGAACCTTGCCACCAAGTAATTGCATTCTAAAAACATTTAATTTTTGTCTCTCCACATCCTTGGCGCCCATGTAGATCTCTGCATTCAAACCAAGTACCGCCGAAGCTATGGCAGTTCCGACACCATGTTGACCAGCACCAGTTTCTGCAATAATTCTCTTCTTGCCCATTCGCTTTGCCAATAATCCTTGGCCAAGAGTATTATTGGTCTTATGAGCACCTCCATGTAAAAGGTCTTCCCTTTTTAGATAGATCTTTGCTCCTCCAATAGACTCACTAAGGTTCTTTGCGAAATAAAGAGGGGTTGGCCGACCTGCATAATTAGTCAAATAATATGAAAGTTCGTCCTGAAATTCTGGATCCTTCTTATACTTTTCATAGGCTGATTCTAGTTCCTCCACTGCAGGAACCAGAGTTTCGGGAATATATTTTCCACCATACTTTCCAAATCTACCATCAATAGGACAGCTAATCCCCATAATAGATACACTATTTGTAAATTGCAAGGAGTATTAAGACATTCTGAATTAGAGTGAAAGATAAAATTTTCTAACTGTAGACGCAATATCATCCGACTCCATAATACTTGTGCCTATTAGGAAAGCATCAGCCCCTGCTTTTTTCAGAAATTGGATTTCTCTTGCTGTATTTATGCCACTCTCACTGATAACAATGTTCTTTGCTTTATCGTGATTCCTAAGTAACCTTTCTGTGGTATGAATATCAACTTTTAGATCATTCAAATTGCGATTGTTGATGCCAACTAAATTATTCCGATAACTTTCGCTTAAGTTTAACACTTCTTCAAATTCTTTTTCTGAATGTACTTCAATGATTACCTGTAATGCTTTTTTAGAGGCATATTCAACGAGTTTTTCTATGCTAGATTCTGCTAAATCCTGATCAAATACGGATTTTATAAGCAATATGCAGTCTGACCCTATTCTCTTCGCCGCATCTATCTGAATCTCACTAACAATGACATCTTTCATGAGTAATGGGACATTTACTGCTTTTCTGATCATGGCTAAGTATTTGATGGACCCATAAAACTGATAGGGTTGAGTCAGAACTGATAGTCCAATTGAGCCAGAGGTGACGAGAGTCGATGCTAATTCAATAATATCGATCTTATTATTGTCAATTATCCTTCCCTTAGACGGTGAAGCAAATTTTATTTCTGCGATAAGTGGAGCATGAGTACATGTAATTATCCTTTTTTTTAGGCTTATAGGATCGTGCTTATCCAAGTTATAGTTTTCAGCATTATAGGCACCTTCCTCTATAGATCTATAGGAATTATCTGTGAGTGTTTTCAGATTAAACTCTGGTCTAACAAATTTGCTCATCTGCTAAGTCAAAATAGTGTGTTCATTAATTGCTATTTAATTCTACTAGTATATACAAAGCAATGGGATAGATAATTTGTAATTGCCTCTTTTATAAAACCATTATCGCGGTAGATTATTCATCAATCATTTTTAACGGCTCCTTTTATTCGTACACGTCGACCTAAATATTAATATGCTACTACCAGGATTGGGTGATTAGTCTATGAACGTAGCGAAATATCAAGATTATAGTAGGTGACGATAGATATATTCGCCAAGGTTGCTGGAAAATCTTATCATTATTCTTAAAGTCAACAAGATGGGCATTTATTTTTATATTTTGAATCAGGATAAAATAACACCATGCAGCGATATATGATATATCTTATTAATCATTCGTACATTCCCAAAGACGCAGTAACATTATTGAAGAAGGCTCGATCTTTGCTTTCAGGCTCAGAAACCATTGTAAGAGATAGTCGAGTTGCAAAGCATCATATCGAATTTGATATAAGTATTCCAGAAAATAAAAGCATTGAAGATGTTATTAATAAACTAACATCTATCGGACCTCTATCTGAATATGAACACATAATTGAAATAAATATGAAAAAGGACGAAGCAATAAGACATGCAAGAATCTTATTCAACAATGAGAAGTACTGGGGCGCGCATGAAATTCTCGAAGCTGTTTGGAAAAATGCTCTCAAAGATGAGAAAGATCTACTAAATGGTATTATCTTGATTGCAGCAGCTTTTGTACATGATGAAAAAGATGAGTCAGACATTTGTATTTCCATATTGAAAAGAGCAATGCAGAAATTGTCTAAAGCTACTGGTATTTACTTTGATCTAAATCTTGACAAGATTAAAGAGATGGTATCACATTTAATTGAAACGGGCCAGGTTGAACGATTTGCCATTTGAGATTTAGGTCTTGCCTAGAAAATGTTAGTTTCGAGGCTAAACCTTTTATGGCATCACGAAAGAAATTCTTTACATCAACAGCATTTTTCAGGTCATGTTGAGATAATTGTTAACCTTAATCTTAGTTTCTCAAGATTCATTCTTTAGTCTATTCCTCCTAAGAATTATGGCAACTATTACAAGTACAACTAAGATTGATAGCATTATGAAGAAAGTGTTTTCATCTCTTACAGATCCCCGTGGAAGAATTAAAAAAGATACCACTAAAAATATCATAATTTGCATCATATACACAACAAGTCTATATAGGAGTATTTGGGATTTGCTGGCGACTTATGACAACATTTCTTTCGATAAATTATGCGCTTATATCACCTACAGCAAAATGAACTCATCTGGAAAGTAATTTGATATACTACTCTAGATTTTCTCACCAATTTACAGCATCGAGAGTATTAAGTAATGCAGGTTTAGGATGATTTGTAAACAAAACCCTACAATGATTTGATCTTAAGAGGGATCAACATAATATTATAAAATAATTTGAGGTGGGGAAGGGATTCGAACCCTTATAAATTCGCTATCTACCTTTGCTTCTCTGCAGGCGAACGCATAGCCTCTCTGCCACCCCACCACTGATGGTTGTAACTCTACTCCTAAGGATAATTCAAGTGTTAAACGTATTCAAGAATGTTATTATTATATCATTTGATGATATCAAAGTTTCAACACATTCTTGGCAGCTAGGCGAATATCTTCAGCTTTTATAGTTTTTCTACCTGCGTGAATCGATAGATCTACTGCTTGTGTGGCAATCCTGACTGCAACGTCTTCGAGAATTTTTCTGAGTTCATCAGCGGATTCATCACTCACTCTCTCTGCCCCCGACTTCTTAATCACTCGATACATTGTGGCAAGCCCAAGCTCTGGATTGGATGACATATTACAAATGAAAACAACTTACCTGTATTAAAAAGATATTTGTACGTCAACGATACACTATTTTCTTAATCTATCTTATTCCAATATACAGTAATTATTCAACATTACTTTAAGTTGGAATCTGATAATATATCGATGGACTAGTCACGAAGTGGCTAACAAGGTTTATGTTACGATATTGGCTAAATAAATCATATATATTGCAGCAATTATTATTTGATGCACATATTCATTTGACGGACAATGAATATTCTGATTACATACATCAAATTCTCAAGAATTTAAGAGCACTAAAGATTAATGCATGTTCCGTTACAGTGGATCTGAAGACTTCGCTCAGAAGTTTGGAACTTTTCAACAATTCAACTCGAGATGTTGTGACGCAATTTGTTGGGATCCACCCTCAATTTGCTGAAACAGAAGACGTTTCTAAATTTATTGAACTCTTCTATTGCAATATTGATGCAATCGATGGTATTGGTGAAATTGGTCTAGATAATGTATATACGGAACATAAAGGTACAAGTTTGTATCAAAAGCAAAAAGAAGTTTTTAAATCGATGCTATGCCTTTCAGAAACAACTAAGAAACCAGTGTCAATACATTCCAGAAGGTCCCTAGATGACATATTGGAAATATTGGGTACATATAATACTGGAAATGTGCTACTACATTGGTTTAATGGAAGCAAGAAGCAATTAAACAAATGCATGGATATGGGATTCTACGTTTCATACGGACCTGTTTTGGTTTATGCCGATGAGAAAAAAGTGCTATTGAAGAACACTAACAGAGATAGGTTTCTTGTTGAGACTGATGGACCTGTAAAATACTCCAGATGTTTTAAAGGGCTTACAGCTCTGTCAAGCTCTTTTTTGGTGAGTGTAATAAATTGTTGTGCTTATGTGCTCGGGATGGGATATCATGAAACTACAGATATAATCAAAAAGAATTCAGAAGCCTTCTTAAAGAAAGCTTAGTGAGACATACCATAGGACAATACAAATTATCAATAAGTCAAATATATGTAATGGCCTCTTTGACATGAATTCAAATTATTCGACAACTGCCATGACAAACTAATGAATAGTGGAGGTTATTATTAATATTATAAACATCATTTTTTTCCAAGATATAACAAGCTTGATATCAGCACAGGCGTCAACATAATGATGATGAGTTGTGGTTAGGCAAAATAAATGAGTTCCATTTTGAAGGGATGTGTATTTAGGAATGTGCATCCGGCTATTCATATGCAGTTGTAAAAACTACGACTGTTCATAAATTTTAGGACCATGGGTTTCTGATCTAATGCAGAACTTTTCATTCTTTTGTTGATCGGGCGTCTTTCATTTTATCAGAGGAAAAGCAAACGAGGACATATTTGTAGAATAATGTTTGATTACCAAAACTGCATAAGAAAATATGTATTATAGAATTAAAAAGATGGAAATAAAATCTTAACTAAAATATAAAAGAAAGCTGAAAGTTACTAAGATATCATAAACAGACGTATTGATCTTGTTAAAAGCCATTATGAAAGTATAGTCATTGTCGAATTTCAGCTGCTGTTTGATGTTCTTCTTGTTTAATGAATCGGACTATAACGTCAGAAACAGAGCAATTCAACTTTGCTTTCTCTTTAAGAATTTGTCTGTATGCATCTAGTGTAATATACACAGGGATCGAGCCAGTACCTTCAAGTAAAGCCTTCACTCTATATAGGCCGTTTTCTATTCCTCTTTCTGCAATCTTCTTAAGCTTTACTTTGTCCATTAATCCCCCAAGTGGACCCAATGGCATATCGTAATCTACTTTAATGCTTGTCCGTGTCTTATTCTCGGTAACCTCCTCAAACTCAACGGTAATTTGCCAGTGCTTGAAAGGTCCTTCAATCATCTGAGCAATGATTTTACGATGTGGTATATAGTCAATTGTTTCACAGTCCCATTCTAGTTTCTTACCATCAAAATCACCACTAATTCTAAAAATAGTGCCGACACCAAAGCCGTTTTTTACTTCTATAGGAATAATATTCATACCCATATTTTCTGGAAATTGGTCAGCCATGTGTTCAGGTCTGGCAAAATAGGTGAATACTTCACTGACAGGAGTATTAATTTCGATACTCTTGCTAATACTAGTCATAGTCAATAAAATAAAATCTGTGAACTGAATTTAAAGGTTTCTTGGTTGTCATGTAGTAAAGGTATTCTCCTTTGGTAGCGTAAAATAATAACCCCTTTTGGCGCTTTCTGGAACTCATCGCACGTTTAACACACGAATTTCTATCCAGTTAGTATATTATAGCCCATGGACATACAGCAGATGAATCTAACTTCTATTCTATAGTTTGTAGCATAATTCAGAAATATCGTCATTCTGAGACCATTTCCAATATATAGTAGGTCTGTGTCATTCGTTGATAACCTGTAATAACTCGTGATTTGGAGACTAAATTCGAAATTATGCTACAAACTATCTATTCTAGTATATATATAAATATATTGAGTGCCATTAT
>JBEVTH010000090.1:0-9437 GCA_041156085.1 Candidatus Nitrososphaera maunauluensis | reverse complement strand
CGGATCACGGTTTAAGTGTTACAAAGGCTTATAGAAGTCCATTCAAAATTCCCGGCATGATGGGCTCGTAACATAGTTGAATGGTGCATTATTGTTGTTGACTGGGATATCTTTCCAATAAGATCCCTATGTTTGAATAAACAAATGAGAAAAAATATTGATATATCAATTACAGTGGCAGTAACGGTTTTTGTAATCGTCATCTATGGTATATTTGGCCTGATTCGCCTAATGCAGTATTCTTATAAGAGATTGATATCTCAATATAGATCTGGTTTGTTCATGTGATTTCTATAGAATAGGCGGTATTGTACGAAACTAGGGATTCTAACTCCTCGCAAGAACAGCCTATGGAATTACCAATTTCCTAAATAACTAAACCATTATTAAAATAGAACCATTACATGCATGTAGTTACAAGAAAATTCATAAGGATAAAAGATAGCATGTTCATCATAACTTTGTAAATGAAAATAGGAATCATATCGGATACACATGATGATATTGAGAATGTACAAAGAGCGATAGAAATGTTCAATGCCGAAAGAGTAACATATGTTATGCATGCAGGTGATTATATTTTCCCTGGCATCGTTAAAGAATTTGAAAAATTAAATTCAAAACTAATTGGGGTATTGGGAAACAATGATGGAGAAAAGATACATCTGCTAAAAAACTTTCTTGATGTCGGAGGAGATTTGAAAGGCGAGCTGGCAGAAATAGAATTAGACGGGTTGAGGTTTGGGATATACCATGGAACATCTAAAGAACTTAAAGAACAACTTGCAAGTAGTGGGAAATATAATATTTTTATTTGTGGGCATACACATAGGAAAGAACTACCTCATGATGCCCCAAAAGGAAAATATGAAAATGATGCGAAAAATACATTAATTCTTAATCCAGGTACTGCTCATAAAAAAGTTGAAAGCATATCTGGCGCATTTAAAGAGGGAGGAATTATCATTTTTGATACACAAACTAAAGAGTATAAATTCATCGATTTATAATGCATTAAACAATCTTATAATGAGTTTATGTGTAACATTGATGTGGATATATATGGATTGATACCTGTTTCAGAATACACAGAAAGCGGTTTCGTCTTCCTTCTTCTCGGCCTCGGAGATAATTATTTATTATATGGAATATAATTAAGTAAAAACTCTCATAGTCTCTGGAACCATTAATACGGATGTAGATGACATAGTGTAAATTGATCTCTCCCTAAGCCTTGCCACATTATTTTATATTACTTATGTTAATTGAGGATTGGTAAAATCTTCTCGATATTATAAATTAAAGAGAGCATATCCAAAATAGTGTTAAGAATGCTTAAACAAGTTATTATTGTTCGTAAGGATTTGGGTATGACTTGTGGAAAGATTGCAGGACAAGTTGCACATGCTGCAATTATGGCAATGGAAAAGACGAGGATCTATAATCCGAACTGGGTAACAGATTGGAAGGATGAATATGGTCAGATTAAAGTTGTATTAAAGGTAAACAGCTATAGTGAATTAAACGAGTATTTTATCGACATAATCAATGCAAAGTTACCTGTCGTAAAAGTACATGATGCAGGTAAGACGCAGCTAGATCCCAATACTGTTAGCTGTATAGGTGTAGGTCCTGTACCTGCTGAAAGCATTGACCGCATAGTGAAGAATTTAAAGTTGTTATGATAGTCTGCAATACAGAGATTGAGTATGTATCTTCTGATTGCGAATTGACACTTGATGAAGTCGAAAGCTGATTTTAAAAGTAATATTGACGATGCACTGAAAGAAATTTCTTTTACGGCATTTTTAATGTTAGCTATTTGTATTGCTGATAATAATAATGATAATAATAATGATGATGATGATGATGATAATAATACAATACAATGTGTATAACTGATAAACATGGTAGAAGTCATCGTTTGGCAAAAGGAGAATATTAAACAACTAATCCATAAAACACACAACTCGTAACCAAGATCCTGTACCCAGGAGTCCTTCTGATTATACCAGTGGCAAGGATAATGTAAGAGTAAGTATTAGCTGATAGTTGGAATTAAGGGAAAAATAAGCCTGTAGAGTTAGTCGACGGAATACTTTTTTATTAACTGTTCTGTGGATTTGAAATATGATCGTATCTCGATTTTTTCATCAGAATCTTACATTATGGGGATACAACTTTCAAGGATAATACAAGATTACCTAAGGTACCTTAAACTATAACAAGCGCTTCGGTTTTTATGTTTCGGCCAATATATTGAGGCCATTTTATCAAGTTGGCATGGCGATGTTTTAAACTCAACATTTTATACCTGTTCTGTGTTTCATATTGTAAAAGAATGCTGAAAACTGTATTAAAATATGATAATGGTACTATAGTAATAACAGGTGGTATTTCTCACATACCTTTTGCTACTGTTGATCCAAGGACAAATCATCTGAGAGCACAGGCTCTGGATTACCAAAATATTATAGACTATCTAAAGCAAAGCGAACTAGAATATGACGATAACCATGTATTAGACCTTGTACCTTCTCCAAATATTCTAGTAGATACCAAGCGTGTTCTACGTCTAAGAGATTATCAACAAAAAGCATTTGATAGATGGCTTAAAGCTGGGAAGCGAGGATGTGTAGTATTACCTACAGGATCAGGCAAGACTATTATAGGTGTGAGGGCAATAGAAATAGTAAACTCTGCTTCTCTTATCATAGTGCCAACAATTGATCTTATGGATCAATGGACTTCTGTTTTATCAAAATATTTTACAGATGTCAAGATCGGGAATCTAGGCGGAGGAGTAGATGATATTCAAGCAATTACTGTATCTACATACGATTCAGCCTATATACGAGCAGCAAGTCTTGGTAACAAATTTGCTTTGGTTATATTTGACGAATTACACCATTTAGCTGCGCCAGGCTACAGGTCAATAGCAGAGCAGTTTGCCTCTCCCTTTAGGCTAGGATTAACCGCCACAATCGAAAGAGAAGACAATTTACATAAGGTGTTTCCAAGGCTTGTAGGTGGTATAGTATTTGAGGCCTATAGTAGAGAGCTTGCTAGGAATAAACACCTTGCATCCTATGAAATTGAGAGAAGACAGGTAGATATGACGCCAGAAGAATACGAAGAATACAAAAAGAATTTTGGTTCTTATCAAACATGCTTGATAAGGATGGGATTGAAGATGAACCGCCCTGGTGCCTTTCGCAGGCTAATAATGATGTCTGGAAAAAATGGCATTGCAAGACAGGCAATACTAGCAAGAAATAAGGCTATGGACATAGCACTAAACAGCAAATCCAAAATAGAAGAATTAAAGGAGATTCTTTCACAAAACAAGGGCATAAAGACAATAATATTTACCCAGCATAACAAGCTGGTATACGATATATCAAATAGGTTTCTGATACCTTTTATAACTTACAAATCAAACAAGGAAGAAAGATATGATACTCTACAGGGATTTAGAGATGGAAGGTATTCTGCCATAGTTACATCTAAGGTTTTAGATGAAGGTGTAGACGTTCCAGATGCAGAATTAGGTATAATTGTCAGCGGAACTGGAAGTAGTAGAGAGTTTATTCAAAGGCTCGGGAGACTATTAAGACCCAAACCAGATTCAAGTAGAAAAGCCAAACTTATCGAAATAGTCTCTTCTGGCACAAGGGAGATGGGAACAAGCGCCAAAAGGAAAAAGGCCTTTGAAAAGGTAGACAAAGAACAAGACTAATCGTTCTGCTTTGTAAGTTAAGTGAAAAGCAGCATTTGATTGCTTCGTCGATTCTATATGTCTTCAAAACAGAAAGTAAGCTGCCTTTGAATAATTCCAACAGGTAATCAGATAAAAATTGCCGCGCAGCATGCATTATATATTCTCTAAAAAATAAATAGATAAGAATTCCAATGTATTGATTAAGAGCAAGCGATACTCTCTATGAAGCAACGTCGTCAATCGTCTTATTCTCCAATCACCTTTACTAGTACTCTTTTATTCCGTCGACCATCAAATTCGCCATAAAATATCTGCTCCCATGGACCAAAATCTAGTTTCCCATTGGTAATTGCAACAACAACTTCACGTCCCATAATCTGGCGCTTTAGGTGTGCATCAGCATTATCTTCACCTGTCTCATTGTGTCTGTATTTTTGAGTAGGAGAATGTGGTGCCACTTTTTCAAGCCATTCGTCAAAATCCTCATGCAAACCGCTTTCATCATCATTTATGAAGATACTGGCAGTGATATGCATTGCATTTACTAAACAAAGACCCTCTATGATTTTACTTTCGTCAACAATCTTTCTAACTGTCGGAGTTATGTTGATGAATGCATGTCTACTATTGGTATTGAACATCAGGTATTCTGTTTTAGATTTCATCTGTAAGAGTCAAACTTGAGTAAGTAGGTTATATTTCTAAGTGTTATCACTTTAAGCAGAAGATTGCCAGTTATATTAGAAATTGACTGAATACCAATGCTGTTCCATTCCATTGACAACGAAAATTAAGAGGCTGAAAGCATAGACATTTTGGTGGCAATTAGTGGTGACCCATATAGCGTTTCTTGAGACGCGTATTGAATATGCGCCTACCAAAAAAAAGCGGGTTAACTAATCGTTCAGCTTGAGAAATTTGCCTTCCATATTTAAGCATGAGTATAACCAAACGCTCAGCATCTGCAGGTCTTAACTTCAATAATAATAATACCACTAACTTTCTAGCTTTACTGAGGCCAGCCAGGCCGTTAGTGGCTAAAACAAAGTATCTTATCTTTGTATCTGTCAAAGACTAAAGGTGTTAGTAGTAGAGGTATTCCACAAGAATGACAAAGCAACTATAACTACACGCTGAATAAGTAAACTAGAGTTATCCATACTAATACGAAGAATATCCCCTTCTTTCCATTTTAGGTCATGTATTATTATACACATAGTTGGGGAAACAACTGTAATTAATACAGGAGCAATCACTAAAGCATCTCGACTCCGTTTTTGTAATGCTTGGTTTAAAAATTGATCTCCGTTCTCATCTTGAACTTCCAAATATCTGATAAACATTCTATTGGTCTTAATTCATCACCACTATTGAGAGCCTGGTATATTGATTTAATCGAGCTTTCTTTGTCTTGTTTGACTAGGATTTGAGAATAAATTCTTTCAATATGTTAATCTGAATCTTTGTTTTTTTTCTTAACTTGATTCTTGTTTACTGCTAGGTTGATGTACGATTTTGCAATATAAAATCCATATTCTTTGTTATAATAAACTCTCCAAAATATTAACAAGATGACGTAATAGGTATAAACAAAGGAAAAGAAACTAGCATAGCACATATTCATATGATACAATATTATGAAAGCCAATATGTCTAGCTTCGTATTCTTGGTTAAATTTGTTGACCACAACAGGATCTAAATATAAATGATAATGAGGATTGTCAAAATAATCAAAGATGAAATACCAATATACTTATTTTTCTTACCTATGCATCATTTTCATTTGCTTTTTTTATCATTAATATTTTCAAAATAAATCTCGATGCGTGCTGAACCATGTTTGAGTTTCCTTTTAACTATTAAATATGCAAGAGATTTCCACCGTCTGTAGAGGAAAGAATAAAATTAATAGTGATAGATAGAAATTCATCTCTTGGAATAAATACGAGCATTTAACGTCAAAAAATATTTGGTATGATAGCAGATGATAAAATAGCAATTAAAAATAACGGATTATTAGCAATGAATAATGGAACAGGTTATTTATCATTAGTAGTAAGCCATAATAATTAATTATAACAACAACATCATCATCACCATTGACTTCGATCAATTCTTAAATATGATGTAATACTCTCATGATGTTGATGAAAAACATCAAAGGTATCTATTTTGAAATCATTGGTACTGGTCTGCTTGTTACGTTGATAGCTCTAGCAACAGTAGTGGGTATTTTCGCTACTATTCCGACGTCAGCTATGACTATGCAGAAAGGAAATCAGACAATGATGAATAAGAATATGACAAGTGCTGGCGGCATGATGGCAACAGGGAATATGACTCCTCCCAATAAACGATAGCGTTAATTCTGTTAACGGTGGAAAATCAATTACCACTGACGACCAAGGACAGTGCGACGCATGCTGTATTATTATCGTAACTCGTATGAAGTGAATATGCAACGTGTTTATCCTGTTATATTTTTCACTAGCAGTGTGACGATTGGCACCATTATCTGAAGTTAGTTCAAATGTAAACCTAGCCTTCCCTGAACTCCCTTTTTCAAACATTACAACGCAGTAATAACATTTGTGTTGTTAATGTTTTATTTTTGCTCTCATTAGTTTTGCTGCTCTTTTTGATGACATCATCTTCAAATTGTTTGATGGAAAAAAGAGGAGAAAAGCCGTGTTCTAAGGTGTGCAAACCTAGTAACTGCTGCTATCGTTGTAGAAGATTTTGCTTGGTTTGTAAATTGGTGGTTGGTTCCATAACAGGATGATCCAAAAGGTAGACGATTAATGCAAATTAGTGATTGGACATCTATGCATCTCGGAGCAATATACACTGGTTATAGCTTTGTAATATCAGCCTAGTATTTAGTTGCTATTGCATTGGCAGCAATATCTTACTATATCGCATTCAGAAAGTATAACGTAATAATAAAATGATGTTATTTTTATAAGCGATTTCTTCGCATCGTTTGCTACAGTCGTCTTGTTACAGTCATTTCAGATATTTAGATCCCTTAACGAGAAAAGATTGTTCGTAATTGCCAAATGATTCTTCCTGCTCACTACACCCCTTGCATATACAGTATTTCGAAACCATTCTCTGTTCACAACTAGTTAAATGTTCGCATACATTACAACCAGTTTTATTTCCACAGATAAAACATTTTAATTCAATAACTTGAAGTTTATTCGATACGAAAGAAGAATTTGAAGTTGAAGTCGTTTGCTTCTCCATTTGAGAGAGATCCATTCTATCAACATTATTACAAGCTAAATGTTTAGCAGCTTTTGTAGAATTAGACCAAAGAACTTGGCCTGGCAAAATTTCTCTATTACATTCTAGACATTTACTTCTAAAGGAGATCCGAACCTTATACCAGTCTTTAATTTCATTTGGATCCATGGTATTTGTTCCTTTGAACCTATAATTTTGTCTATATATTAACCATTATTCAATTTTCTTCCAAATTTTGCGTGCTCATTTTCTTTTGCAGCATTGTTACTGATCGTTATTATCATAAGTTGTCTCCTGTATTCCTTTATCTCTATCTGGGAGTGACTCTTTTGCCTTCGGATTCTGACCAATCCTCTATTTGTTGCTTACGAATTTATTATGATTCAGAGGGGCTCTCGGATTTGCTTTAGCGGATGGATTAAGGGAACTTGCAGTAACGAGAAAAAAGTTGGAATTACCGCTTCTCAACGCGCCTTAGGATTTAGAGCTACAATGATTATGAATAAAATAGGAGTAAAGGAAATGATATATTTTATTATAGACATCCTCAATCGTTGTAATGATATTGGAGTTTCTGCACAAAATGTCGCCATATATCTGCAAGACATACTTGAATTTTCAGTTCATACTAACATATTTATTTCAAAGAAGATTATCTAAAAGAAAAAGCACGACAGAAAAGAGAATTGGAGCAGCAAATAGAAGATTTAAAGCAGCAAATACTAGAACTGAACTCAGAATGGTTTACCTTCAGAGAACTTCTAGATGAAGCTATACAAAAACAAAGAATTATTGCTTCTGACCTTCAATGGTATTCTGATTTGAAAGCAGAACTTGGTAGATATGGGATACCAGTAGATGATATTTCAAAACTTAGAAAAACAGTTAATGGCATGAGATTGCAGTAGTAAAAGTCATTATTCCGGAATTAATATTGACTATTTGATATAACGTTTTCATGTAAATACAAACAGATGTTAGAGGAGCTCATAGTGGTAGGGAGACTTGATAATACAGTCGAGAATTAGTTTTGCATACAATAAATAATTCTTTATATGATTGGATCGAGCAATCAATCATTCTGACTAGTTTTTGAAGTTGCTTAATATAACAATAATGACCATTGGTTCTATCGATGCATAAAAATGAAAATAAAGCTTTTGACGCGTTCTTCTGATTTGAATAAAATTTTACTAGCCAAATTAAATCAGATCGGGTTAACTGGTGAAATCATAGATTATAAAAATCCCTTATTACCACAACTTGAAGACGCAGAGGTAATTGTAAATGGTTTTGGTAATATCGATAAATCAATGATAGATGCATGTCCAAACTTAGAACTAGTACAGCAAACAGGTATTGGTATTGACAATGTAGATGTAAGTTATTGTACATCAAAATCAATATTGGTAGCAAATGTTCCTCTTGCTAATGTTGTTTCAGTAGCTGAGCACACTATTTTTCTTATATTATATTTAGCTAAAAATATGAAAGAAAGTACTTCAGATAATAATAGATCAGGCTTATTGGAAAGAAGAGTACCTGGAATTTTAGGCTCAGAAGTACAAGGAAAAGTCCTCGTTATTATTGGTCTGGGAGCGACAGGTTTGGAGGTAGCAAAGCGAGCAAAATCTTTTGGTATGCATGTTATTGCAGTAACAAAGAATCCACTTTTGAAAAAGCCAGGAATTGACAAAGTATATTTTGTAGATAATCTTGGGGGTTCTGAGATACTTTCAGAATCTCTATCTAGGGCAGACTATGTTTCATTGCATACTCCCCTGACAGAAGAAACAAAGAATATGATAGGAACAAAAGAGTTATCTTTGATGAAAAAATCAGCATTTCTAGTAAATGTTTCCCGGGCTGCTATAGTCGATAGAGAAGCATTATTTTCAGTACTATCAAATAGCAAAATCTCCGGAGCTGCATTCGATGTATTCTGGGAGGAACCACCTGATACTACTGATAAATTACTAAAACTCCATAATTTCATACTTACACCACATATTGCAGGATGGACTTTTGAATCAGTAGATGCAATTGCAAGGATAATATCAAATAACATTGAACGGTTTGCACAAGCCCAGGTTCCATTAACAATAGTAAATCCAGAATTAGCTTATTAAAGACATAACAGAAACGATAAAACAAGGATGGGATAAAACGGCTGGCGTTATGCAAGCGTACACTATGCCTTGTTAAGGAATTGGAGTTTGGGGCTGTCAATTAAAGCAATAGGTAAAAAATAAAGCATTGCGAGGTGATGATCTCCGGTTAAACAAACCTCCAACATCACTAACATCATCTATTTTTCAAAGTTGAGGAGATCAAAAAACCTCAATTCGATGTTTTGGCATCACTAAATCGTCCTCAATTCGATTTATTTCATTTACTGATTACACTCCTAATGTAATATATTGATATAAATACATTAAAATATACAATAATTTTAATACATTCAGG
>JBEVTH010000089.1:0-9503 GCA_041156085.1 Candidatus Nitrososphaera maunauluensis | reverse complement strand
TCTTCATATTGTCTGATATTAGGATTTTTATCGAGTTCTGATTTTTTCACATAGTAATCCTTCACAAGTGTCCGTATTTTGGAATCATCTAGCAACTTTTCAACGCGTCTCTTTAATTCTTCCATCATTTCCCTATCACCAAGGCCAATGGTTGTAAATATAGAACTAGGTTTACCAATTCTTAGGTCTTCGATGTGAGCAAACTCTGTAATCCATACTTCTTGTTTTTCTTTATTATTATTCCTATTATTTGCTTCTTGAAATATTTCTGCTAGTATTCTGGAATATAAATAGAGGCTGTTAAAATCAAGTTTACGAGGATACAGTTTTTGGCCATATTCAGTAGTAAATACTTCTTCGCCTTTTTTTTCTAATTTATGATTTCCAGTAATGGTCTGAATATCTTTGTCTATCTCATCAAGTACGACTTGCTCGTAAGACTCAACAGTCTCCTTTATTTCCCTACATTTCTCTACTGACTCTGCTTTTCCTGTTTTATAGAAATTCCATGCATGATGTTTATATCCTGACATAAGATGTTGCCTTGCAAGCCCAGAATTCGTTACTTGGGGTTCTTGCGGCTCATTTGAGTATACCACCCCATTTTCGTAAATAAATGTAGCAAATAAGCCACCTTCTTTTGTCCAGTTTTGATAAATTATTTTGGCCATCTCTTTTGAGTGGGCATTCAGATATTCTTGTTTACTAAAAAACGGTTTCTTCTGTGTTCCAACCAGTCCATATTTATACCAAAGAAGTGGAGTATAGCGGTTAACATGCCCATGATTATTTCTGCTCCCATTATCTCTTCTCAGTGGATTCCCAATTTAAAGTAGATTAATAGATTTTTTGATTATATCATAGCGTCGTAACAGCACAGAAGGACTTAGTTATAATTACGTATTCTGGTATGGGTTTTACTGCACTCCATAAATTATTCAGCTAAAGTTTCTGAATCAAGTACTGACAGATCACTATGAAGATCAGTACAGATCAGTACGTCATATGGGCCCATCATACTGTTTCAAACCAAATTTTGTTATACTAATCACAAATTCAAATACCGTTAGGTTCAGGCCATCTTTGTGGAATACCTCGAGACATTTTAGACAAAGGATTACCTATCAGTGATAATTCTTTATATAGTTCACGTTCTCTTCGTTATGAGATGATATCCCGAGCTTCTTTTGGCATAGTTTTAAGTATCGGAGCGGTACTACTGTTCGCGGTTTGGCCTAACATCTTTCCGTTACAACAACATGTCGCCATGGCAGAAATCGTACCTGGCAGTGCACCAGCTAATACAACAGCAGCAGGAGCACCAGCTAATCCAACAGGAGCACCAGCTAATCCAACAGCAGCAGGAGCACCAGCTAATAGAACAGGAGCGGAAGCACCAGAAGCAGGAGACCCAGCCGGTGAGGAGGTGGTGCCACACTGGTACGGCGGCGCCCCATGTCCGGACAACTCATGTCACGACTAGATACCACATCATTTAATGGTGCGCTGAAATGAGGAGGATAACGATTATAATTGACAAGCTGAGCATAATTCAATGTAAACCCATAGTAGGATGTTAACAGGGCAGATAACTGCTCTTACTGTCGACAAAGGATATCTCGACGAAGAAAATCACATACTAGTAAGAGATGCACTGCAGGCATGTAGTCAAGATCGGTATAATAACGCCAACTAATTTACATTTATCGTGAATTGTGAAGTTTCAGGGTTTATCGGATTAAAGAGAAATCCATATACTGTAATGTTAATAACGTAAGTTCCTGCTTGTTGAAAGGTATAAGGTATGGTAACGGCACCTTCAACAGTATGCAGCGGTTGGTTTGGATAGCCTGCTTGTGATGATAACTGAAAAACTTGTTTGTCATCCTTCATAATTGTGAGATCGTAATCGACGTTGGCTTGTACCGCATTACTTCCTTTTTGGTCAAAACTAACTTTGAGATTTGTTTGTGATCCTTTTATAACTGGAAATGGAGAGGGTTGTAGAATAACATTAAAGCTTCCTCCACTTGTTACTTTATACATTGCGGCACCCGATGTTTGGACGAATGTTGATGACGTTGTTAGTAAAATCATGAAAATGCTGAAAAATAAGGCGAATGCAACTTGGGAAATATTCATGTTTTCACACAACACCTCGCGTTTGTACAACAGGCTCAATATATACCATCACGTCGTATCTTTAGAATCACTATTTTATCAGCTCCGACGTGTGGATTTTTGAAATTTAAGTTTTGAGTCTCTGATATGTTGCCCCTGCATTATGCGTCTTAGCTGGTGAATTGCAGTGGGAAAGAAGATCATCAATCCTCGGACTTAAGCAAATCATGCTACCATCGAGCGCATCTTTTTCTCTGTTCTACCCATAAATATCAAAATTTAATGATAATCTCATTTTTTTAAATATCTCGCAATTCTCATTTCAGAGAATTACCAAATGAAATAAATATTAGGTTAGTCTAATTAGGGACACCTAAGATGATGATGTTGATAGGAGAGATACATGGGAGAGAGGAAGATTAATGGACTACTGGCAACTTTTAGCTTTAGGATCAATAGCAGGTTTTACAATTTTCTTAGGTCTTCCTCTAGCTGCACTTCAGCATCTGAGTCCAAAGAAGAAAGGATTCCTTAATGCTTTTGCAATTGGTATATTAGTATTTCTCATAATCGATGTCTTTAGCCATGCTTGGGAGTTTGCATCTACAGCTGCTGCTGATGCTTTTGCAGGTAAAGCGCCTACAGGAAGTGCGTTGTTAGATCTTCTTGCCATGTTCGGCGGGCTTGCAATAGGACTTTTAGGATTGGTTTGGTATGAAAGCAAATACATGAATAAACCTACCAAACAAAGACAACAACAGAGGTTATCTTCACCATCATTACAAGCAGTAGGAGATGAACGTATCATTGCGGGTAATAGTGGCATAGGAAGAGGTGAATATCAACAACAACATCTCTTACAGCAGGAAGTAACTGCATATAGAGTTGCTATGATGATTGCAATAGGAATCGGAGCTCATAACTTTAGCGAAGGACTTGCAATAGGTCAGTCTTATGTATCAGGCTCAATAGGATTAGCAATACTATTGATAATTGGATTTGGAGCTCATAATACCACAGAAGGATTTGGAATAGCTGGTCCTTTGACTGGCCTTGTAAAAAAACCCAGAATCCGTTTCTTGATATTGACAGGATTGATAGGAGGTGGCCCTACATTTATTGGTACTATATTAGGTAGTCTCTGGAATTCTTCTGTAGCTTATGTCCTATTTTTGTCTGTTGCTGGTGGAGCATTGATTTATGTTTCACTTTTAATGTACAGTTCAGGAAGAAGACAGACTACAAACAGTATTCTGATGGCGGGTATTTTTGTTGGGTTGTGCGCTGGATTTCTAACAGATCTAGTAGTCAGGCTTGGTGGAGCCTGATAGTAAATAAAAGAGATGGAGCACTGAAAAATTTATTGTCATCTACGGCACCCACCATTGCAATCATCACAACTGTTATGATAGTCATGGCAACAGCAGTAGCAGCTGCAACAACGACAATAACCTCGTCATGGGCGATTTTGTTAAACAATAACAATAACAATATAGCTCATAAAAATATCCCTGGAAATTATATAACAAAGGTTTCTCATAAATCGGACAGGGTTGTTGCTCGCAGTGGAAATAATAATAATATCAAATCAAAGAGTAGCGTTTCTACTAAAAAGAAATTTACGCCCAAATTAGCAGGACGTGGCGGTGATATCGTGAAGAAGTTTAATATTGCATTTATCAAGCCTACATTTACAGCAGCAGCCTATGATAATTCATTTTATAAATTCTATTTACTATTCTCCCATATACCGGCAGTAACAAATGTTACAACCCATCTTAATCTACTTTCAAATAAAGTACCAACGCTGTTAACACCGTCATCATCTGCACTCTCGATGTCTTTCTTACCCCACCATTTGAAATTGTTGCTTCCAAAATCTACCATTGACGTTTTGAATGACGCTGATGTTGACAGAGGTTCCATTTTCTTGAAAAATGGAATAACTAATAACAACAAATATGACGTCCTGATAATAGGTCACCAAGAATATGTAACACAAAGAGAATATGATAATCTAAAGCAATTTGTAGCAAATGGTGGTACATTAATTGTATTAGATGGGAATGTATTCTATGCACAAGTAAGATATGACAGGAACACTGACTTTGTAACCCTAGTCAAAGGTCATGGCTGGACTTTTAATGGCAAGTCTGCTTGGAAGAGTGTTAATGAGAGATGGAAAAAAGAGACATCGGACTGGCTTGGTAGCAACTACCTTTGCTATTCCTGCAAAATTACGTTTCTAGATAATCCTTTTGGATACAAGCATCATGAGGAACAGTATATTACGAATACAAAGGCTAAGATTTTGATGAATTATGAGGCAAAGGTAATAACATCGAATAAAAAAATAAGGATATCCCAAGTACCTATAGCAAAACCCATAATTGCAACCTACCAACTGAATTATCAAAGGGGAAAGGTAATAGTACTTGGAATTTATTCAAGCGATATAATATCGAATAGTAAGTTTGATAAATTCTTCGATGGGCTACTATTACAGCAAGCAATCTAGGACTACAACAAGAAATAATTTGTGAAAACTTTGTATAGGTGATGAATTCATTTTTTTCTACCTTATTTCATGGAGCTAGATCCATATGATCTGGAAGAAAGTATTAATATAAAGTATGAACCCTGTCAGAGAAGATGACCATTTTGATCTCATATAGCAATACAAAACTTTGTCCAATATCTGAGGAGGATGGCATTTAATTTTATCTCTGGTGAAATATCACTAATGAATCTTGATATGACAATCAAAATGATCTTGGGCATGACCGGTAGTCCTTTAATGATGAAAGGATTAAAAGCGCTCAAATAAAGAAGAAAAGTTTTATGAAGAGAAACATTAGACTGGCTTTTGCCACTGTCATTATTATATCTGCGAGTATAATATTTTCATCAGCATTATCATCTTCCTCCTCTCTTCTCTCACTTTCACAATCCTATGCCTTTGCACAAACACAAGGAAATGCTGATCTATCATTCACTAATTTAATAAAACAAGGTCAACCTTACCAAGGAAGCACATCAGCTCCTGTTACTGTAATTGACTTTAGCGATCTTCAATGTCGATTATGTCAAAGATTTATAAAAGCAACAGAACCACAAATTAATTCAACTTATATTCAGGCTGGTAGAGTTGCGTTAGTATTTGAACACTTACCCAATCGTGGCTTTGATTCTACTCCAGCAGCTTTAGCAGCTCAGTGTACCAATGATCAAGGAAAGTTTTGGCAATATCATAACTTATTGTATAAAAACCAAGGTCCAATTGATTCTGGTTGGGCAAGCAAAGATAATCTAAAGAAATTTGCATCACAAATACCTGGACTAGATATTAAAAAGTTTAATTCCTGTTTTGATAGCCAAAAACACAAATCTTTTGTAGAAAGTAACCTTGCATTAGCACATACTCTTGGATTTACACAGACACCTTCATTCATAATAGTCAAAAATGATGGCTCAAATCCTCAAAAATTAGAAGGACCACAACCATTTCCAGAATTCAAAGCAGTAATTGATAAGGAATTAGGGAGAGGAACATGAGTTGAATAATGATAAAGACAATAGCATAGAAAAAATGAGCAGGAAAGAAAAATGATCAACAATACTAATAATGAATTAACAGGATTAAGCAACTTGAAGGCAACAATAGCGCTTGCATTTAGAATGGTATTTCTAAATCCTCTTTATATTGTTATAGCTGTCGCTATATTTACCACTTTTTGGATTATTTTTAATGTGTTTGATCAGCTACTGTTTTTTTCACCTGTAGCAACTTTCTACCTACCTGATGATGCAATTACAGGATTTATTCTGACGAATATAACTTCCGTACTGATGGGAATATTGGTTGCCATGAATGTATATGTAATTAGAAACTCAAAGCTCAAATTAGATAGATCGTTGTTTTCAGGCTCAATTCTAAGTATTGCTTCTAGTGCTTGCGCAAGCTGCTCTTCAATAGGCTTTCTTATAATATCCACATTTGGAGGCTTTGGCATAGTTGCAACAGATTTACTTACAAATTATCAAACTCCCTTTAGGATGGTATCAATAGCTGTCCTATTATGGGCACTATATTCTGTGCACAACAAGATCGCAAAGCCTTGTGTTTTTAACACATTCACAAATAACAAATAATAGCCGATTTTTAAGCACTAATTAGAATTAGATGATATAAGTTACATTGTAGTGGTAAAAGATCAAATTCGTAAAAGTCAATTGTGGATGTAAACCAAGATATGGCTGCTAAATATGGAATACAAGGAATGCCAATAGAACATTCTGAAAAGATAAAGAGCTCGGAGAGATGATTGGATATGTTCCACAATATGCCTTAAAGAAGGAAATAGAAAATATATGACAATCATTGTTTTTTAAATTTAATCACATCTCCAATCTTTCCTTTGAATCTGGGAAAGGCATGTAAGTTCGTCACTAGCCTTTTCCATCCAGTTGACCGTTTTGCCATCGAGCTGTTCCTGAATGGCGATCTTTTGTCATGCCATGTTACTGTGATTTGAGAGAAGCCATATCAATAGAGAAGCGATACTTTACATCCGCGCGGGACATTCTCTCATAAGCCTCGTTGACGTTCTGGATTGGAATAACTTCTACGTCGGCTGTGATGTTATTTTTGCCGCAAAAGTCAAGCATCTCCTGCGTTTCGGCAATACCTCCGATGTTAGAGCCAGAGAGGCTGCGACGCTTGAATATAAGGCTAAAGGCCGCTATGGAATGAGGCTTGTCTGGTGCGCCAACTAGCGTCATGTTACCGTCTCGGCGGAGTAATTGTAGGTATGCGTTAATATCATGTTCTGCAGAGACAGTGTCTAGGATGAAGTCGAAGCTGTTTACGTGCTTACTCATCTCATCGGTATTTCGCGAAATGACTACTTCATCTGCACCTAGGCGAAGAGCGTCTTCTTTTTTGTTTGGAGAAGTAGTAAAGACTACTACATATGCTCCAAACGCATGAGCAATCTTCACTGCCATATGGCCTAGCCCACCAAGACCTACCACACCGACTTTCTTACCTTCAGTAATACCCCAATGTCGCATTGGAGAATAGGTTGTAATTCCGGCGCATAAGAGAGGTGCAGCTCCAGCGAGATTCAGGTTGGAAGGAACTCGTAGGACAAAGTGCTCTTTGACTACAACACTATCAGAATAGCCGCCATAGGTGACGCCTCCAAGGTGCACGTCTGGAGAGTTATAGGTGAGGGTCATATGCGGACAATACTGCTCAAGACCAGCCTGACACTCCTCGCAGTCGCCGTCGGAATCAACCAAGCAACCTACTGCAGCAATGTCGCCGGGCTTGAACTTGGTAACTTCAGAGCCGACATTAGTAACACGACCAACGATCTCATGTCCAGGAACGATTGGATAGACAGTAGGCATAGCACTCCACTCGCTACGAACGCTGTGGAGGTCAGAGTGACATATGCCGCAGAATAAGATTTCGATCTGAACATCGTGTTCGCCTGGATCGCGTCGAGGGATAATAATGGGAGCAAGTGATGATTTAGCACTAGCAGCAGCATAAGCCTTAGCTTTATACTGACTACGTGCTTCAGAACTAAATTGCGTTGTTGTCATGACAGGCTCAGTGCAGTATCATATATAGAGGCATTTAATCAACAAGCCTGCCGGTTAGCATTGACTAGAAAACCTGTTTAATCTTTTCAAACACTATTCGATTTTTGATCTTGGGATTTATCTGGACATCAGCAAGTTGGTTGCCGCCGAAATAGGGTATTTTTGCAACGGATTGTAACAGAGGCCTCCTACTACTCATGTGCTCTGATATTGTTCGTCACTGACCTTCTCCATCCAGTTGACCGTCTTGCCATCAAGCTGTTCCGGAATGGCTATATGAGTCATGCCAATGGTAGGTGTGGCACCATGCCAATGCTTTTCACCCGGTGGAAACCAAACCACGTCACCCTGACGAATTTGTTCGACAGGGCCATCCCAGCGTTGAGCTAAACCGCAACCAGACGTCACGATCAGGGTCTGGCCTAGCGGGTGGGTGTGCCACGCAGTACGGGATCGAGGCTCAAATGTAACACTGGCGCCGACTGCCCGTGCTGGATCGTTGGCTTGGAACAGGGGGTCAATTCTCACGCTGCCAGTAAAATAATCAGACAAGCCTTTAGTTGAAGGCTGGGAGCCGGTTCGTTTAATATCCATTTCCTTTAAGTCCTATTTTGGCTTTCAGCGTTATATTTATCATTTGTTACACTGTGACCTTAACTTCAAGTGACAGGAAAGTATGCAGCCTATACACTGTATAATAAAATGGCAAATACATATGCAGACTTACCAAGGGATGTATAAAGGATACTTCGATATTTAAGAACCTAGTAGCAGGCGATACTATGAATGCAGAGCGTGTCAGCGCATCAACCATTTCAGATTTCAGGAATAATAATATACACTTATTTCAACAACAGGAACAGGAACAAGAAGAAGAACAACGTCATCATGATAGTATCAGTAGTAGTAGCAGCAGAGAACAAGATTAATTTGACATGTTGTCTCATCAATATCAGATAGGATCACAGAGACACAAGACATACTTCGAAGCACTCAATGTACTATTACAGATCTTTGAAATAACGTTACATTCTTTAATACTTCACCATTGGAGTCATTTACAATATCAATATAAATGATGATGTGTTCTTTCAATCTCTAGTTCGATTTCTTCTTCTTGTATGTCTATCATATTTCGTATTTGTTTTTGTATATGTTGGCGCTTTTCTTCCTCTTCGTTATGCACGCCCATCTTGTCTTTCCCATTTTGGTAAAATTTGAACCACTCTTTAATATCGGCGTGGTCATCTTTGATTAGTCCAAGTCCAATGCCTGTCAAGACTGCGGCAGCTATACTTACAGCGGGATTGGTTCTTCTTAATAATAAAGCAGATATTGTCAATAATGCCCCTATCTCGCCGTGATGTATTCTCCTATTGAAAGCATAAACTTTTGGAGGATTCGGATATCTAGAACGCCAGTAGGCGCTAATAATCTCAGATGCTACTATGCCTGCTATAAGGCCAAATAATACCAAAGCAGCACTGTATATGATGAATCAGAATAATAAAGGTATAAGAAACATCATCATCATCTATCCTCTAGACAACATGCATTATCATCAACCTGTCTGATGAAACTACGGGACAATACTTTGCTTTGCTCGTATCTTAAATTATGTCTAACGAAGTATATACATATCACATCTAGATACTAGTTATCAAAAGTTCAAACAGACTGACTCGCTGCTTCTTTACCTAATAGTAAACTAGTCCTACAACGAAATCTAAGCGACGTACTTTGTACTTTCATAGTCACAACGAATGTAC
>JBEVTH010000088.1:0-9559 GCA_041156085.1 Candidatus Nitrososphaera maunauluensis | reverse complement strand
CAAATGATAGACATATCACTTCCTGTAATTTGACCTTTCTACAATAATTATACGATTAGCTGTGGATCCGAAGGCAAAAATCCAATATAAATTGTGATGATGATATCAAATAGTATCATAGTTATTATAATTCATATTTTTGGAAGTTCTTTCTGCAATTTTAAAAATAATTCTTTTGCCTTCTTTCTAGATTCTTCTGTAATATCCTCATTGAATATGGTATTACTAAGAGAGTTTAGAACTATTTGCCATTCAGACTCAGACAAGGCGAAATTAAATTTGCTACCGCTGCTCATAGTATATAGCTGCCAATTTACACAGTTATAAAATCCTATCCTCAAAGGTCACCTAGTGTGCTAGACTTTGTAGTCGCTAAAATTGTTTAGGATGATCAGAGTATTTTAGGTTTGTTGATGTTAAGTGCAACGTTGTAATAAAAGAAACCAGATTTTGCAGTTTAACATTTGGAGATGAATCTAATAGACTGTTCCTATATCCATGATATAGCTTCTTATGATCAGGCTTGTTTAACAAAATCTACTAGTGTATTATATCTAAGATACCATCTCAAGCATTTATATTCTTCTTTTTGCTGAATTGAAATTTTAGGACTAATCGACTAATCCCATATATCATCCACATCTTTAACCTTGAATAAATGAAATCAATTACTCGATAGATCGAAGGCTAGAAAATGATTTGACGTATTAAAATATCCTGCAGTTACAACAAAGCAAGCAATAGTTTGGAGAACAGAGCTTTTTTAAAGAGAAGTTAATACATACATGAAAAGGGTTTGCCCATAAAATGGACTTGTTATTATTATTACTTGATTTCTTTGGTACCAATATATTCCCCAATTATATCGAGCAACCTTCTGGCTACAGCTCTTTTATTTTGTAATGGTAAATGAATAACTTTCTTCTGTTTATCTATTATGAACACTTCATTGTCATCAGAACCGGCTTTAGAACCTTTTCTGCCAATATCGTTGGCAACAATTAGATCACCATTGCATTCTTTTAATTTCTGATATGCTCTCTCTATCATGTATGAATTTGATACACAGTGTTCTGCCTTGAATGCAACTAGGAATATATCACTCTTGCATGTACTCTTGACTTGATCTATAATTTTTTTTGTAGGCGAAAGTGATAACGACAATTTACCTCTTCGAGTATCAATCTTCTTTGTAAATTTTTTCTGGTCGAGTGTAAAATCTGCTACTGCTGCAGCTAAAATAACAATATCGTATTTCTTTGAAGATAGTTCAGAGATGACGGTGTCATACATTTCCTCACTTGTGGTTACTTTAATGATATTAAGGTCTGAAGAACCAAAATGGTCATATGCAATATGGCCATGTAATAGAGTAACATTTGCACCCATTCTCTTTGCCTCTTCAGCAATTGCATTTCCCATTTTACCTGAACTTAAATTTGTAATTACACGTATTGGATCTATGTATTCAATTGTGCTGCCTGCAGTAACCAAGATGTTCTTATCGTCTAATGAAAAAACTCTGTCCCTTCCGAATTCATTAAATTTATTTAAAATTGACTTTAGAACTTGTTCAGGGTGAGCAACTTTGGCTTTTCCTTCAGAGATCAAGGGCTCTAAAAATTCAACACCTTGATCCTTTAACCTGGAAATATTCTCTTTGATAAATGAATTGTCATACATTGACTCGTGCATAGCTGGTGCAATCATTATTGAGATTTTAGATCCAAGAGCAACGCTTAAAACAGACGTAACTGGAGTATCATCAATTCCATTGGCCATTTTTCCTATTGTATTGGCAGTGCATGGATAAACAAGAATTAGGTCTGACATGTTATAATCAGCAAGAGATATGTGTTCAAGATCTCCAGTTAACTTTGTAACCACATAGTTACCTGTAGCCCATTTCATCATATCTGTCGTAATCAACGTGGAAGCTACCTTTTCTGACATTACAGAATAAACATCAGCACCATGTCGCATAAGCAGACGAGCTAAATCAATTGCTTTATATGCAGCTATACTGCCAGTTATACATAGAACTATTTTCTTTCCTACTAGTTCATTACCTTCTAAACCAGTAATATCCTTTGATGGATGAATTATTATTCTCCTTCTAGTTCCTTTTTTTCTTATACCCATTTTCAAAATCTATTTTTTCCTTTAAAGCTTTGCGTAAATCCTTAAATTCGTTAGGATTCATATGAAAAGTGTTTTGTTCCTCTGGAAATTTACTTGATTTGACATCATTGGTATATTGTAAAGCTGCTTCTAGGATTAACTTGGAAAATTCTGCATAGCGTTTTACAAACTTCGGTTTGATGTCTTCATAAATTCCAAGCATATCATGTATGACAAGCACCTGACCATCACAATAATAACCAGAACCTATGCCAATAATAGGGACGGTGGCGTTTTTAGATATTACTTCTGCAACTTCACTTGCAGCCATCTCCACTACTATGCTAAATACTCCCGCTTGTTCCAATGCTTTTGCATCTGCAATCAGTTTTAATGCTGAATCCTTTGTCTTTCCTTGTAACTTATAGCCTTCCCACAATGTACAAGTTTGGGGCTTCAATCCTATATGTCCCATAACAGGAATTCCTGCATTAACTATTGCTTTAATTGTATGGACTGCTTCAACTCCGCCTTCAAGTTTTACAGCATCACATCCTACTTTGATAAATCGGATAGCATTTTTTATTGCATTATCGATGTTAGGTTGATATGATCCAAATGGCATATCTGCTATGACCATCGCTCTCTTTGTTCCTCGCGATACGGCCTTGCAAAATAGTAACATTTCTTCCATGCTTACTGGAATTGTGTTTGTATAGCCAAGCATTACCATGCCTGCACTGTCTCCTACAAGCAAGATATCGACATTTGCTTTATCACAAATTGACGCAGTAGAATAGTCATAAGCAGTAAGAACGGAAACTTTTTCTTTTTTTTGTTTCATTGCCATGATGTCATTTACGCTCACTTTTTTTCTTACGTTGTTGCAATTATTAGTTTTTTCGTATTGCATCTATACTCTCGCAGCACCTTGAATGTTTTTGAGTGACTCTTCGAGGTTAACTTTGTTATCAAATTGTTCTACAATTTTCTTCATTACTGAGGCATTTTTCCCTTTCAGCAACTTAGCAGCAACAATCATCTCAGGAATGGCCCTGATAATATTATCTACAATTGTGAGCTGTGCTACTTTTGCCGTTCTTGATAGTGGATTTAGATCGATTGTGATCACTGTTTTACCCATGTTTACGAGAGCTGCAGCCCGATCACCATCTTCCAATGGCACAAGCACAGTATCAGCTTTATAGATCCCATTTGAATCTACTCGTCTTCGTTCGCTTTGTAGTTCAGGAATTCTTATAGAAGCTTTGGAATCTATTCCAAGAACAATCTTAGCTTTATTCTTTTTCAATTCTTTTTCAATTGCTATTTCACGTTCTATAGTACGATAAAAGAGGTTAACTTCTATTGCTGCACCAGTAACATGGCTTAATTCTACAATTTCTTTTGCACAAAGTGCAGCCACATTACCATTAACTGAAATTACAGGACATTTTGCAAGTAAAAGTGTTGAAGAAGCAGCCTTTGCTGCATCGCGTGCAACTTCAGTTGTACGTTCACCCAAAAGATAATCAAACGCTTCTCCTCGCCCATAAGCGATCAAACCCTCCGGAGCAACTAATCCATTTCTAAAGCCAGCAACGAGTAGTTCTCTTATATAAAGAGATTTCGCGCGAGGATGATTTGATGGAATATTCATATACGTTTTAAAAATGCGTTCCTTGCTCCAGCATTATCAATATTGCAGACAATTAAACTGCCTTTGAAACTCTTAAGGCATTCTTTCGCTTCCTTTACATGGTCATTTGGGACTATTGTAAATAATGTCTCTCCAAATAATGCTACTCCACACTCGAAACCTTGAGATCTTAGGCTTTGGATGGGAAGTTTGCATCTGCCCTCGGTTAATCCAAGGTGATGTGCAAAGCAGTACGACATCTCTAGAAAGTCGTCAATGTCTCTTGACACTCTTAACCTTTTTAACATCATTTCGCCAAGTCCATCTGCCAAACAAATACGATCTCTGAGAAATGATTTTGTAGAAATTGGAGAAATACAGAAAATGATCACTTTATGGTTTTTGACTTCAATTTTTTCTATAGTACCAATACCGGGAGCACCAGCGTTAGTTCGCATTTCAAATCCTCCTGTAAATTCTGCGATTACAGTTCCTAGACCTGTCTTACAAGCAATCTCTGCATTATGTGCAATCTGTGCTGCTTCCTTCGTGTTCAGGCCAATATGAAAGGCTTCGTTAAGCGCATAAGATAAACTTAGAGCTGCTGATCCACTAGAACCAAGTCCAAAGCCTACAGGAATGCTGATTTCATGTTCAATATTAATATAATAATGCTGATCAACGAGTTTGAGATATTCTTCTAGAACCCATTTGGACACTTCTGCATCCTTAACTCTAATGCCATTAATTGAAATCTGATAATTAATTGACTTATGGTCATAAATTTCAACAGAAGTTGTAATCCCACGGTCAATTGAAAAACCTGCACCCTTGGAACCGACATAAAGATTATTATTATTACTATTATGATTAATTGCAGTCGGTTTCGTCACAACAAAGCCAGTAATGTGACCTGGGCTGAATGCTCTAGATACAGCAGTAGGATCCATAGCAACAGATGTCATAATGGAATTTATAGATAATAAAAATATAAGAATAGTGTTTAATTAGTATAAATTAGTATAAATGTAATCATGACTAGATATGCTAGAAGATTGCAAAAAATAGGCAGTAGCATGTTGGTTTCATTGCCAAGTGAATGGATCAAAAATCACAATTTGAAAAAAGGAAATATGGTTTTAATTGAGATTAATATGGATAGTTCAATCTCTTTGTTTCCGTCAGACATAGGTAACGAAGATGTGAAAGAAGTAACGATCCCTTATCCTCCTGTATCGATGGATAGTCTAGTTAATCAGGTCTACGGTGCATATCTACTTGGCTACAATATAATACGTATTAAAGGCAAATCGCAAATATCCTTTGATAATCGAGAACTCATTAAACACGCAATGCAAAAACTTGTGGGCTTAGAAATAATTGATGAAGATGGATTTAATATTACCTCACAATTCTTGCTTGATGAAAATTCACTAGATGCAGAGAAAATTCTCAAACGAATGAGCTCAATTATAGCAGGAATGTATAGGGATACTCTTGTGTGGCTACGAAGCAAAGAAAATGATATTGGAAAATTAATAATGAGCAGGGATGATGAAGTAGACCGGCAATACTTTTTGCTTGTAAGGTTGATACGAAGTGCAATGGTGGACCAAAAACTGGCAAGTAAGCTTAATTTGAGCAATATTGACATTCTGGATTATAGAATTGCTGCTAACCATCTTGAAAGTGCTGGTGATTATATTACGGATTTTGCATCAGCTGTACCCGATACTTTTCATACAAAACTCATTGACCAAATTACTGATCTTAGTATATTAACTGAAAAAATGCATGAAAGATCTGTGGCAGCTTTTACTACTAAGAATAGAGCAGAATCTATTGAAGTTGTAAAAATGTATAATAAATTTAATGAACTCATAAAATCAATAAAGGAGCTGTCTGCAACGACAGAATCAAAAAATTCAGAATTAACCATAGCAGTTCTTAGTTCAATTTATTCAATGGATAAAATCGCTAGATGTTGGGTCGATGTAGCTGATTTAGTTAAACCAGTATATGTGACATCATCATTGAGAAATTCATAAGAATATAAGTTCAGAAAACCATTCCTATAATATTTAATGAATACTATGCGATTTAAATACCCCTAGTTACTGGCTAGACCATTTGAAAAATGCTACAACATTATGATATGCCAGTTGACATTTTTGTATATGCATATCATGAATCAAATCGACATAACAATAAAAGTACGTATCCAAATAAAACCTTATAATTGTCAGCATTTATCACGTTACGTCTTTTTCAATTTTTTTCCAGCATCTGAATGTGTATGGTTAGGAGGTGGCCACGAATATTCAAATGACATGTATGATGAAAGAATAGATGATGAATCGGAAAATGATGTACACCAGAATCATATATGCAAATATCTAACATTAATATTAATTATTCAATATATTTATCGCACCTTTCGATCTCCACTATGGGTAATAATTTATACACAGCAAAATAACATGTGACGTCATTTCAATTATTTTAAATAGTTAAAATTTATATTATTTAACATATTTAAAAGTTACTAGTACAGCTTATATATATTTCTAACCAATATATTGTAGAGGACAGCGGTTATTGATTTCTTCAAAAGGTAATCCTAATAAAGATGAGTCTGTCCCTTTCTATTTCAATAATCCGTCTGAGGAAATATCATTTTCTGGTCATTCACAGAACTATTGCGTTTGTTTTGTTGATATGGTAGATTCTACAAAAATTACAGCCCAAATTGCTGATGCAGGAAAAATTAGAAAATATTACTCAATATTTATTAATACAATGGCAGTGATAGCGAGAGACTTTGACGCAAAGATAATTAAAAATACTGGTGATTGTTTGATATACTATTTTCCAAAAACATCAGATTCTGCCAACAATTCTGCTTTCAAAGCAGTACTTGAATGTGGCATTACTTCAATAGCAGCTAGCGATGTTATCAATGCAAAGTTAATGGAAGAAGGAGGATTGCCTCCTCTTTACTACAGGATTAGTGCTGACTATGGCAGAGTGGAAATAGCAAAGTCAATAACATCGCAGACTGATGACTTGTTTGGTTCTACGGTGAATCTATGTGCAAAAATAAACTCCAAGGCGGCTCCAAATGGGATGGTAATAGGTGGAGATCTATATCAAATCGTAAATAAATCTTATTTTGATGATCATTATCATTTCCAAGAATTAGATGGATATTCAATTGTTGACTTTAAGCACAAGTATCCCATCTATTCCGTAGAAAGCAAGAATAAGAATATTATTAATCCTTTGAATCCGGGTAGGCAAGTCTCAGAGATAGAACTTACCCAATTGCAGCCTCATTTAACTACTAAACAGGTAATAAAATCACATACTGACGAACAACAAAAATATCTGCCTAACATTATGATAGTGGACGACGAACCAGATGCACTCTTGACTTACAAGACATTCTTGGCAACTGAAGACTACAACGTTGATGCATTTACAGATCCTCAGCAGGCATTAAAATGCTTTGCCACAAAAAAGCCTTCCTATTATAACTTGGTAGTAATGGATATAAGAATGCCTGGTCTAAACGGACTTCAATTATACTATAGATTAAAAGCAATGAACATGTCTGTTAAGATACTTTTTGTATCTGCTCTTGATGCAGCTCGAGAGCTGATAAGTATACTACCGGATATAAACCATAGGGATATTATAAAGAAGCCAATCGATGAAGAACATTTTGTCAGTGCGGTAAGAACCATTCTTGGTCCTTTTCTATGAGATTACTATTGGACTCGTATTACTTATGCCTAATAATTTTCCATACAAAGTATTATTAATCACACTTATATACGAAACTTAAAGCATATGGGAAGACGTTCAAATGAACAATTAGCAAAATATTATTGGCTAAAGATAGTGAAGTACTTAGATACGAAGCCTTAGATAGAAAAATTACTTTGGCAACTGAAGGTTTTGGTAATACAAAGTTTTGCGAAATAGTCCTAAGAGATAGGAACAGATTATCCAAAGAAAATGCATTGACAATATGTGAATATGTAATAGCAATGAAAAGAGAATTAACCCAAGACTCAGTTACATAAAAAAACACAATACAATTTCTAGCAGAGTTATCAAAGTCTATAGAGAATGAAATTAAATTTATTGATATGACAAAGGACAATGTTCTTTGCTATTTAGACAAATGTCGCAAGCCAGAAACCGAAGACCCATTGCATAAATGGATTGGCAGCTATAATATAAAGTTCATAACATTATCTAGATTTTTCAAATGGCTGCACTATCTTGATATTGACAACCCAAAAAGAAAGAGTGAGTTATCTTTACTTGAGAAAAAGCCTGATTGCATTATGGGTATTCGGCAGCTCAAAAGAAAAGAGATTAGCTGCTACAAGCCTTCTGATTTATGGTCCCAGCAAGACGATTTACTATTTCTAAAATGGGTGACAAACAAGCGTGATAGGTGTTATCATACAATGTCAAGGGACTTATCAGCTAGGCCTCATGAGATTTTGAATCTAAAAATAAAAGATATTGTGTTTAAGGCGGTTGGCGATGGTAGTAAGCAATATGCAGAAGTTCTGGTTAATGGTAAGACAGGGACCAGACACATACCTCTAATCCAATCTATTCCTTATATCAAAGACTGGCTATCAAACCACCCCAGCCGTAACAATCCAAACTCTACTCTTTTTATAGGACTTGGTAAAAACTGTATGGGCAAACAACTTGGTGTCGGTAGCATATATCAGATTTACAGACTTTATAAAGAAGAATTCTTTCCAAAGCTGCTTGAAGATCCAACAGTGACAAACGAAGAAAAAGAAAAGATAAAGAGCCTTTTAGCTAAACCATTCAATCCTTATGTCAGAAGACATAGTGCATTAACTGAGAAGTCAACCAAGTTAAAATCCAACACACTAAACCAACACGCAGGCTGGTCTATGAACAGTCACATGGCCCAAAAATATGTTCACTATTTTGGAAATGAATCTTCTGAATCATTACTTGAAGCGTATGGCATAGTTACAAATAACAAGATTATAGATACTCTAAATCCCAAAGTCTGTCCCAATTGTAGCGAAGGTAATACTCAGGACTCTAAGTTCTGCAGCAAATGTAAGATGATAATGAGTTATGATGATTATCAGGAAGTACTCGAGTCTGAGAAGAAAGAGAAAGACGAGCTCAAGACAATTAAAGAGCAATTTAGCAATTTAGCCGCATTACACTCGCTAAATCATAATCCTATGTCTAAAAGCGCATGTGGTCAATCTGTCCGCATTAATGCAAAATTGCAGATAAAGGGCAACAAATACCATAGAATCCGTACGCTACAAGTGCGATTAAAATCTAGTACTGTCAACAAAAAACAAGACGTAGAGCAAATAAAACAAGAGATTGCTGAGATAGAGAAATATGACTCTCAATATGAGATGCTTAGAAGATTACCTTTATACTGCACCAAAGGTAATGGGTATCGTTTTGTTTCGACAAAGTTGTGTGGGCAATGTTTCGACAAAGCAAATAGACACACAAGCAGATAGTCAGATTCGGACAAGCATAATCACAATTATCCGAATTAGATAATTCATGATCCCATCCATCAAGTACATCAAAATCCAAAAGGACCTGACCACGTCTGACTAGTCATCCATTATAGGAAGGCCAGTAAATCATACAAGAATAATTACTATTAGCAAGCTAAATGTGAAGTGGTGGTCAAATAAGTATCACTTACTTTGAAAGTACAATTATTTCTTTCTTTCCTACTTTGAGAATTGAGAGTTAATA
>JBEVTH010000087.1:0-9575 GCA_041156085.1 Candidatus Nitrososphaera maunauluensis | reverse complement strand
GCCTCAGTTTCTTTGATGCAGTGTCCGATAATTACAATTATTGGAAGAAAAATCAAATTAGATTTCCATTCTATATTGAATTAGGTTTATACGCTGAACAAGTTGAAAGATATTTGAACATATTTGGAACTAGAAATGTTAAGTTAATATTATTTGAAGAGTTTGTAAAGAATCCAGGCGATATAGTTCATGAGGTTGTTCGATTTCTTGATGTTGAACCTGAAATCCCAGACAATACTAAAAATATTTATCACTCTTCTTCGATTGTTCCACGTAGCCCTTTTACCCCAGTTATTTTAAAATTGATAAGTCGTGCTCAGACCTCTAAGACTATATATAATGCTTATCAGTTAGTGCCACAATCTATTAAGGACAATGCAAACAAAAGATTTCTTTTTAAGAAAACGTCTAAACCGCAAATTCCAATGAATGCTAGGACATTCTTGGAAGATCTTTACTATGAAGACAGTATTAAATTAGAAAAGCTGCTACGTCATCCAATACCATGGGAATTTACATTAAAATCGAAGTAATACTACGGCTTTAGCCGTTTAAAGGTATACCTTTTGTATGTCAATTATGTGAGAATATTCGTAATGTATATCTGTATATATTCTTTCACGCAATTGAACTCCCGGAACTAGTATTAAGGCCTATGTGGTTTCAACCCGACTGTTTTATATTTTACATGAAAAGTGAATATAGCCAAGGCCGTTGCTGAAGCAAACATGACCGGAGCAATTGTAGCAAATTCTGGTATCATTTGGCTACCTTGAATTTTGATTTGCTGATTACCCTTCTCGAAGTTAATTATCAGCTCTCTGGATTGATTATTCCTTGTCTCATGAACACCCATGTCTTGATTGCCATCAAGAAAGACTAAAAAAGAGTTATCTGTAATTTTGTCTGACAACTTAGAATCAATTAGAGTTCGGGGTAGTTCAATTGTCAACACTCCATTGGATCCCGATGTTATGTTAACGTTTAATACTGCTTGACCACTGTCCGCTGTAACGTTAGTGACCTTATTGCCATTACCTATGATATTATATTTGACAGGGTATGTTTTGTTGGCGATTGTTACGTAGGCCTGGCTGGGTGTTGTTTGCGATGAATTTGATATAGGGTTTATGCTAATAGAATTAATTGTTTTTAGGGCAGTCGGTAAGAAGGTGTCAAATAGAACTGCATCAGCAAAGTATGTAGCAAAATATGCTTTCCTGTCTTTTATCGTCCAAGCTTGAAGCACTTTAGACACGTGGTTGTTATTTCCATAAGTGAACATTAACATCTGAGCAGAATTATTGAGAAATTCTTCAGTACGTGTTCTATTGATATTGAAATTGACCAAGCTTTCTCTTAAATTTAATATTCGTCTAGTAGTGAATTCTTCAAGAGACATATTGGTCATGGGCATAGTAACAAATACTACTCCGACAGTTTTGAGTGGAGACGTAAATGAAACAGTGTTGTTACGTTCTGACTTTTGCCAGTAACTAGGATAAAGTATGTTGACTCCTAAAGTTGCATTGCTGAATGTAGAGAAGCTGATTTTGTTATTATTATGTGTGTTTTGAGCCAATATCCTTTGAACACTATTTTGTAGTAGGGTTGTAACTAACGACATTGAAAGTGTTAATACTAATGAAATAGCTAGGAGTGATCTTAGATGCATTTACAACACTTATAGGATGAAACTTAATTAATTAAGCAGTTAGATAAAAACTTGTTTCAATGCCTAAGGTTTGATTTACTTCATATTTCATATCATATCATTTTCATAATGATAATATTAGATCTTAGTCTCTCACAACCAGTCATTGGTTTATACTTGCCTATTGCCTTTCCTTCCCAATTTGTTGTTTGGCTAACGTGGTCTTCCTGCGTCAGTTAGAGGGTTGAAGGTAGAATTGCTTGATGGAGACGAAATAAAGATATTAAGCCCCAATCTAGGTTTCTCAAAAACGGAACGAAAGTTGCATGCACATAGGGCTCCTTCAAGATCTTTTCGCGAAAATGCAAGAAATCTAATCAATAAATTTGTAGAAGTTTCAATAAACACGTCTTTGGAGACATACCAAAAAAGGGATCCGAAAGGGCTCTACAATAAAGCAGAATTAGGGCAAATTACAAATTTTACTGGTGTTCAAAAGCCTTATGAATCACCAGCGAAACCTGAGGTGATTGTAGATACTGATAGAGAAAATGCCGTTATGTGTGTACAGAATATTGTTAATTATTTGAAGAAGGTGGGCTATATAGATTGACCTGCCACAATATCTTAAGATGATAATATGTCTCCTTTTCCAATCTAATGCTTAGTATACGTAGACAATAAAGCGGAAAACAATCTTATGAAGAATTCCTTAATTTAGCGACGAATAGGAATCATCATTTTTAAAATATTTACTTCTATTCTCCTTTTTATCGATCATAATAGTGCAGAAACCTTTTTTTATTCATTACCAAAAATTTCTCTCGTGAAAGGACTCATCCTTGCAGGAGGCCATGGAACTCGCCTCAGACCACTCACTTTTACTGGCAACAAGCATCTGCTTCCAATAGCCAATAAACCGATGCTCTTTTATGGCCTTGACCATTTGGCTAAGGCTGGGATCAAGGAAATAGGAGTTATTCTTGGACCAATTAAAGAAGGAGTAAGAGAGTTGGTTGGAAATGGTTCAAACTTTGGAGTACAAATCACGTATATTGATCAACCAGAAGCCAAGGGACTGGCACATGCAGTGCTGACAGCAGAAGATTTTCTTAAAGGAGAACCTTTTGTGATGTATCTTGGTGATAATCTTTTAAAACAGGGAGTTAGACCTCTGATTAACAATTTTTTCAATCATAACAGTGATTGTGTGATTTGTGTAACTACGGTCAAGAACCCGGCTCAATATGGAATAGTCGAATTGGATTCAAAGGGGAGAGTAACAAGATTAGTCGAGAAACCTAAGGAACCACTCAGTAGCTTAGCGCTCGCAGGAGCGTACTTATTCAATGATTCGATATTTGAAGCTGCAAAAAAGATAAAACCTTCTTGGAGGAATGAATTAGAGATAACCGACGCAATTCAATGTCTGCTCGAAGCAGAAAAAAAAATTAGTGTCCAGCATATAGATGGTTGGTGGAAGGATACCGGAAAGCCCGATGATCTTTTGGAAGCAAATCAACTGGTTTTAGATGATATGCAATCAGCCTCAGAAGGAACAATTGATCCTACATGTTATATAATAGGAAAGGTAAAAGTAGGAAAGAACACTATAATAAAATCTAATACCCGAATTAAAGGCCCAGTGATTATAGGCGAGAATTGTGAGATTGGGCCGAACGTCTACATTGGACCCTACACATCAATTGGTGATGAGGTTCAAATTCTGTCTGGAGAAGTGGAGGGGAGCATAATAATGAAGCACGTAACGATAAACTGCAGAAAAAGAATTATAGACAGCATAATAGGCAGACATACCCACATAGAATCTGCAGACCAATTACCGTCAAGTGGTTTAAGATTCGTTTTAGGTGAGAACACGATCTGCAAAATATAGACTGACCAATTTCAATTTGAGATCTATCTTAGTCTCCATTTTGTAACCAGTATAAATCTTATATACGCAATTTGCATCTACAGTCCCTAATGTTGGCAAAACCGCTTGAGATAGTGCAATTATTGGCCGATCTTTTCTCTCTTAATCGAATTAAAGGCCAAACAAATAATAGACTTGTAACCAATAAAATAAAGACAGTTGAACGTTCATTTAACCGATTGCCTTTATCTTCACTCAGACCAGCAACGATGAGTACGTTTGTAATATTAGGATAGAAGAGGCATTATGCAGCTAACGGAAGAGAACCTTACAAATTTTGACCAAACGCAGTTATATTTGACTTATCAAAGATGGCCGGAATATTTTAAAAATGCTGCAAAAATAGTTGGCAAACTCGATCACAATCATGATTTCTACAAATCTATCGTCTTATGTGGGATGGGTGGCTCTGCTACAAATTGTGACATTCTAAGCGACATAATGCATGCTTTTGGTATCATACCATGTACTGTTTTAAAGGGGCAAAAAATGCCATGTTTTGTTGACAAAAATTCATTGGTTATTGTAAATAGCGTTTCGGGAAATACCGAAGAATCGATATCTATGATGAAAGAAGCTTCTGATGCAAATGCAGAAGTCATCTCTATATCCTCAGATGGAAGATTGCAAGAGCTATCTATAAGTAGAGGCCACAAGCATCTACATATTCCGAATATTGGACTTCCCCGTGCTTCTTTGCCGTATTTAATGATGCCAGCGCTTAGGCTGATAAGTCCATTTTTGAATCATTCAATCGACTTTGAATCAATTCCAAGGAATCTTTTAGAGATCGGGAAAAATATTTCGATAACCGTTCCGGAAGAGTCTAATGTGTCGAAGAAGATAGCAGGCTTCATAAATGACGGCTTCGTATTCTGCTTGTTATCACCTTCGCTTCTCTCAGTCGGGACCAGATTCAAAAACTCACTTAACGAAAATGCAAAGGTTCATTGTATCAGCGAGTCGGTCTTAGAAGCATCTCATAATGAAATAGTACCTTTTACCTTTGATAACAATAATCCATTTCCGCCTAAGGTACTTTTCGTAAAATGCGAACACGATCGACCAGTTGTCCGTAGGCGTTTTGAGAAAATCCAAAACTTCTTTACTCAGCTAGGGCAACCTCTGATGGAGATAAAAGCATATTCAGCAGCAAGTCTGATTAATACAATTATATGCTCAATCTACATTTTTGACTACTCTACTATATATCTAGCATTATTGAGAAATATTGATCCTTCTCCAACGCCTGCTATAGACATACTCAAGAAGATATAGAATAACAACAATGGATGTCCAGACGAAGAGTTATTTTGATGATGTTAATAGTTATATAATAAGAACAATACTTATCATATCCATACCTGAAGTTCTATTACTGAAGGGTAAGAAACGGTTATTAGTATTGTCATTTTGTGCCGATAGTTTCTGAAGATCACGATAAACCATTGTAATTAAAGAAAACTAATGTGCAATTGGCAAAATATTGCTAAAGAAATTAGCAACGTTTTGTTTTAGTATTTCCACTATCAGTTAAACACTATCATCATCAATTAATTATTGTACATATTTTAATCGTCTAATACAACTCATAATTTCTTCTACACATTCATCGGGGGTTTGGTTCTCCGTATCTACAATAACTTCAGGATTTACTGGAGGTTCATATGGATCTTGAATTCCAGTTAGGTTGGATATTTTTCCTTCAAGTGCATCCTTGTACAGACCTCTGATATCTCTTTTAGCGCATTCTTCAATAGAACATTTGGTCCATACCTCTACGAACTTGCCAATAATTTCCCTTGCGTAATTTCTAAATGATCTTAGTGGAGATATAAGTGCGACTATAGTTATAATTCCGTTTCTTGATAATAAATGACTAATATATGCTACTCTTTTTGCATGTAATTCTCTATCTGATTTTGAGAAACCAAGTTCAGGGCTAATTACTTTTCTTATTTCGTCTCCATCAAGTATTTCTGCCCGTAATCCTTCATTATGTAGTCTATTTTGTAAAGATCTTGCTGTCGTTGTTTTTCCCGAAGCTGGAAGACCTGTTAACCAAATGACAAAACCTGTAGTACTATTCAACACCAGGCCGATTGTTGGTCTGAGTAAATTAATGTAACTCATTTCAAGGGAGTTGTTCAAGTCATTGTAACCAGAATCGAGAAATTTCTCACTATCTTTCCTAAGGAATGCTTTTATACCTTATAAACATCATTACTGAGAGAATGACGAATCGTCTAAACGAAGTACTAAGAAGACATAAACAGATAATTGTTATAGCAATAGCGATAGCAGCAATAGCATCGTATACGATACCTTTCAATCATCTCTATAGCAGCCAAAGCTCAAGCAAATACCGCATACCAAGGCGGCACAGGAGGAGCTGGCGGCAGTGCTAACGGCGGTAACGGCGGACTAGCTGGTCAAGGTGCACTAGGTGGTGCAGGCGGTAACGGTGGTGCTGGCCGAGCTGGCGGTAACGGCGTAGGACCATAGATAAGATAAGATAAGATAAGATAGAGATACAAAGCATCAGTAAACAGCAAGTCTTCAAAAAAGAAAAAAATGAAAGGAGAACTCTCCCTTTTTCTTTTATTTGTTTGAGGAATTTGAGACGTTATAAAATTTCGAGATAAGGATCTATTTTTAAAATTCATATAGCAATTTTTGATAGAAGATAAAGTATTATCCTGTTTTGTCCGTCGTTTTAATTGGCAATCTGTGTCGATGATATATTTACTTTGTATTCTATTACGATTGTATCAGTTCTCTAACAAATGCTAACAGACGCATGATAGAGAGCCTATGATGCTCATTTCTACAAATAGCTGCCCGGTTCATATACGAGCGATTGAGAGGCTGACATCTAAGGAGTGTCAATAGTAGAATCTAAAATTCCCTTTTTATTGTTGATTCTCATCCTGACACTTTGGCTTGTTTCTCTTCCGACGAACAAACTATTGAACCTTTATGATAACTTATTTTATTGTGCTTCTCTATATTCCTTATCTATTTCAGTCATTCATAACAAGCAGGGGAACATGAATATGCATTTCTTTCTACTTTCCTAGCATCATACTCACGTTTCAAACTGTTAAGCTGAATGCTCTGTTTTCCTACGCTTAAGCTCGTGCAATACTTCTTCGAGATACTGCTTCATGTCTTGTTCGTTGACTGCTGCTGATTGCTCAACTCCAGTTTGTTCTTTTAGGGTATCTTCCTGTTCCTTTGCGATCTTGAGCACCTTTCTGTGTATTTCTTGTTCCATTTGAGCTGTGCCGATACTATCAAGTAATTCTGATTCCTTTATGGCTAACCGCTTTATCGAACGTCGTAAGTTTGAATCTTGGGAAATGAAAATAGCCGAGAAGTAAAAACCAATGCTATAGAGGTAGCAGGCTAGTCCAACAAAACACCAGTCTACAACTGCAAATGGAGGATAAAATATGTTAACAACAGGTTGAGTGAGTGTCACAGCTACAAGCACTACACCGAATGCAGAAATATTCAAGTGCTGAGCTAATTCAATATGATGATTCTTTTGTGCAGCTCTTGATGTTGTCAAAAAAATAACGGCAAAGAAAACAGCCCCCAAGTCACCTATTTGATCTAATATTATGCGGAACAGCATATTCTTTGGAAAATAACCGCCGATAAAGACAATTGACGCAACCATATATACTGCCAAAGGAAGACTTACCAGGAACCAGAATTTAGTTTGGCCTATACTTTCGGAATAATTGCGTAGGAGCAGTACGGTTGCAACCCAATAGAGTGTAAATCCGATCCGAAGCGGCATATATGCAAAGGTCTGCAATGTAGAAGCTACAGTATCGTTGTATTTGATACCGTTATTATGACTTCCAATTTCAGCGGGTTTTTCCAATAGAATGATGCTGCTATTAAGAGTAGCTATTATTCCTGTGCTAACTGCAGCTAAACAAAGACTTAAACCATATAATAAAACTACGGTGCTTTTATTGAGCCTATACCATGAAAGAAGTCTATAGCTTAATAAAGCCATTACAACGCTACCGAATAAAAAGCTTAATGCTTCAGCCATAATCACCAATCCAGTATGGAATTGTAAGTTAAACACGATTTGGATGATGACTAGGACAAGGATGACGGCAATGATATACTGAATTATTCTTAAGCTAGGATAAAGCAAATTAAAATACCATGAGTGAACTTTAATCTCTCTATAGATGGGTGTAAGGAATCGTGAAATAAGATATAGTCCAGCTAAACATACAGTAGATACGACGATTATGAAGGATATGATATTGCCCCACCATCCAGTAGAATCCAATTGCTTTCCGGACACTTGAGTATTTTCAGATACAAACGAATTAAGCGAATTTCCTGCTATCAGGCCGGCTATCAAAATCGATATAACAACTGAAATGTCTTTACGGCTTTTATATATCGAAGGAGAGGAAGGAGAAGCAGAGGTAACTGACAAATACTACCACCTCCAAAATAATAGTAAACACTTCATAAAGTTATTGGAATGTTGCCATGGTAATTCGCTATTGATCAAATATATTGGCATCATTTTTTACGATTGTATGGAGTATGAACCACGCAACTCTGGTAATTGCTGCAGCAGAGGGAGTTGCCGCAACCTTGATTGCATGAACGAACCCTTTTTGTTTTTCTAGCTTTTTACATATAACTCCCCTCCCAAATACATTGACGAAGTATTACTAGAAGAATATGCACACATTCACATGACCAAATGTGATATTAAAAGAAGCTTCCCCACGGTAGACATAAAATAAGGACAAAACCATTTTACAACTCAAGACTTAGGTAGTTTACACGGATGTAAGCCCGCAGCGTAGATAATTATAATTTCAGTAACCGGATAGTTGTGCATATATCATCTGACTGTATATGGATATCAAGAAAATCCTGTCAGAAATTGATTTGCAGAGAATAGTAGATAGCAATCAGTTTTGAAAGCATAAGTACAACAGAGAAAATTGTTGCCCAGGCACTAACCATATTTATTAATTTGGCAGATTAGTCACGTAAGTAAGATGCTGAATAAAAGTTGTTTCTTAAATCCAAGACGTAGATAGTCAAATTGGTAATGCATGTATATAATATACCAAATGAATACACATACTACTAACGAAATCGCACCAAATGATGAAAGAACTGATCATAGATAATGTGTTTGCACCGGCATGGTAATTGAGTATTTTCAAACTCTAATTGTATGTCAGATATAGATGTGGTTCAATACCTAAAATAAAGAAGGAACTACATGATAGAATACATTATTGTGTTAAATGTGGTCTTAAACTCGATAGAGATCATAACGCAGCAATTAATATATTAAATCGAGGTTTGGAACAGACCTTTGTAGAGAGAAAACCTCTACTTGTTTCAATGTTAACTGAAGCAAGCAAGTTACTATCTGTGAAACAAGAAGCCCACGAATTAATTCGTGGGTAGTTCACGACATCTACCATGGCAATATTCCATAATGTGAATTGTTACCCTTGTGGTCTTGAAGATACTGCCGCAGTAGTAGTTCCTAAAGGTACTCCTATTACATTTACGCTATAATACGCTATTATACTAGGGTTATCAGTGCATGTATATCTAGAAGTTATTTTATTTAGTCCTTCTTTAATTGTCGTATATTTAGGACTAAGTGTAAAATAGTTTGTAGCATAATTCAGAAATATCGTCATTCTGAGACCATTTCCAATATTATAATATATAGTAGGTCTGTGTCATTCGTTGATAACCTGTAATAACTCGTGATTTGGAGACTAAAATCGAAATTATGCTACAAACTAAGTGTAAAAGTCCATTTTGAATAATCTGTCTGCCCGCCAGGGCCAGTCCCAGTAGCTCTTTGGTATGGCCATGCATCATTAACAATAACATCTACCTGACAGTGAGAAGATGAATTAGTATTATTAGCTATGGATATTCCTGAGATTGTTAGATTATTGT
>JBEVTH010000086.1:0-9586 GCA_041156085.1 Candidatus Nitrososphaera maunauluensis | reverse complement strand
TAATAATAGTGTATATACATAAAATACAATCTACAAACAAACCATGATGGATTATAACAACGATAAATATTTAGTCACAAGTTTTCTTCTTACCTTTTGACGTAATTGAATACAGACTCTTATCATTGCTATCAACTCAACATAACCTTCACGTTTAGGCAGGTATTGTAGTGAATCTCTGACTGTTACTGAAATTATCTAATAGTGTATATTTGCTCTTTACTTTGGATATCAGTTCAGATATCCTAGTAATGCTAAATTACACCCTTCCTATACAGTAAGTAAATTGCCGCTACAGCAGCTGGTATCCCGAAGATTACTACATATACTAGGTAAACAAGCGTTAGAGGGTTCACTGCAAAAGGATTAGACTGGCTGTTGGCACTTTTGTATTGCGATGCTAGTTGATTTGCAGCAGATGAGGAGATACCAGGATTCTCATATACTGTAGTATCAAATTGAGTAAAAGATGATTTTGCTCCTCCGACATTTTCGATTCTAATGGTTGTAGGACCTGAGTTTGAAAATACAAAATGCTGAACATTCATTCCAACCTGTGAAATACTTGGAATGCGTTCTAGTTGTTTTCCATTCTGCATCAAAATAAAATCAAATGGCAAAAGATTCGGTTTATTATTAGCACGATCAAAGAATGTGACAAAAAATGATATTTCCTTACCTGTTAGTAAAACTGTAGGATCCCAGCTTAAACCAACCTCTATTTGTCCATCAGGAGTAAAATGGTAAAGTGGCAATTTGAATATTCGTTTACCCGATGCATCGACAGGATAGTTAGGGATGTTCTGTGCTTTTCCTCCTTGAACTGTAACTATCCCTTCCATCCATGGATGGATAGTACAAAAATATGCAAAAGTTCCAGGGTTAGAGAATGTATGTGTCCATGACTGTCTTGGTTTAAACGTGCCACTATCAAATATTCCGTTTGGTGTTCCCCTTTTATTGTTCATCAAGCTTTCAATTCCAGCACCAATACCACTTGTAACAGTATGAGCTTCTGTATCATTATTTATCCAGGTAATAGTGTCATTTGTATGAATTGTGATTTGTCTTGGAAGATACCATTGCCTTGGACCTAGTTTGGTAATATCGACTTCTGGATTTGCTGAGCCTTTAGGTATCATGACGGTAAATGATTTTGCTCCATCAGCAGTAGTAGCATAAGCTAAGTGATAATGATAGAAGTAATAATGCTTATTATCATCACCCTTTTCATAAAGGAATAGAAAAGAGGAGTCAATTAAGCTAATAATAATAATAACAACAATAATAACAGTTAACAAAAAGGATAATATAGATGGAATAAGAAAAGTTTTAGGATTCATATTATCGTCGCCTATCTTTTAAGGAAAATATAAGTTTTGAAGGTTTTGATATTCAAGAAATTCATGATAGTCTCATAAGATATACCATGATGAGCAGTAACGCAATAAATAATTGTTCTAGTTAAGAAGATAACATTATTCTAGTCTATTCCCTTTTGCAGACTATTTCTATTATATCTGCATACGGAAATAGAGCCAAATTCATAAATTTCCTAACAAAATATAGTTGCTAACGGATCTATCGCAATAGCAATATTATTATATATTAAATGATCATATATTAACATAACATTAATTAATGATATGTCAATGCAATTTCAAAAGCTTGAATTAAAAGCAAAACTATTCAGAGGCCTTGGAGATTCTACTAGGCTTTCTATATTGGAATTATTACGTGAAGGAGAAAAGACTACATCACAAATAGTTACAGAAACAGGTCAAAGTCAATCTAATGTATCAAATCATTTATCATGCTTGCTAGATTGTGGGCTTGTCAAAAACAGAAGGCAAGGTAAAAACATATTTTATAGATTAGGAGGTAAAAAAGTTTCAAAACTTTTGGAAGAAAGTGACGCCATTTTATCTGAATTAGCAAGAGGAATATACGCCTGTGTAAACTATAACCAACAAGTCCCGAGGTAGGAAACTTATGAAAAAGCTTGATGACAAAATCATTAACAACAACAAAGAAATAAAATTAAAAGAGGAGGTTAAAGAAACAGAGTTTGGTTGTGATTGCTGTAGTGAGTTATCGTCATCGCCATCATTATTAACAAAAGAAGAAAGGGATGATGAACAAAAGCATCACCAATCGCAGACATGGTATAGTGATTTACTCAATGAAAAATTGCTTATAGTTATTGGAATTTCTCTGACTATACCTATAGTAATGCTTCAAGTAATAATATCTTCTGATTCTTATCTGACTAACATTTTTAGCTTTGCTTTAGCAACACTCGTTCAGATTTTTCTTGGCAGGCCATTTTATGTGAGATTTATTAAAACAATCATACACAAGAAAAGATTCACGACAGATACGCTGGTTGTCATCAGCACATCTGTAGCATATTTTTATAGTCTATGTGCTGTATTGGTTGTAGGATCTCATGTCCAATTCTTTGAAGCATCGTCTTCTGTTTTGACTATTTTTACAATTGGAGAATACCTTGAAAGTAGAGTTCTTAAGACAACTTCTGACTCATTAAGAAATTTACTTGCACTAAAACCAAAGACTGCAGTAGTAATCAGAAATAATGGTAGTAGAGAAGAAGAAAAAGAACAGGTAATTGATGCTGATGATATTGTTGTTGGTGATATCGTTGTAACTAAACCTGGAGAAAGGATTGCTACTGATGGTCTAGTCATATATGGTCAATCATCCGTAGATGAATCAATAATTACAGGAGAGTCATTACCTGTCGATAAGAAGAGAGATGATAAAGTTATAGGAGGTTCAATAAACAAAAATGGCTACCTTCAATTCAAAGCAACAACAGTTGGAAGCCATACTGTATTAGCCAGCATAATTGATCTGGTTAAAAGAGCAAAGGCGTCAAAGGCGCCAGTCCAAAGGATTGCAGATAGAGCTGTACAGTATTTTATACCAATTATACTTTGTATTGCAATTGCCTCATCGCTTTACTGGCTTTTAGCAGCACATCAATCAATTTCTTTTGCCATAACTGTTTTTGCTACAATTCTTGTAGTCTCATGTCCTTGTGCTTTGGGAATATCTACTCCAATGGTAATATCTTTAGGAATAGACAAGGCAGCAAGACAAGGAGTATTGATAAAAGGCGGACAATATTTGGAAAAATTATCATCCGTAGATACAATTGTATTTGACAAGACAGGTACGCTTACAAATGGCAAACCTGAAGTAACAGATGTAATTCCGAATAATGGTTATACAAATTTTGAGCTCTTGCAGTTAGCCGCGTCTGCAGAAATTAAATCAGAGCATCCAGTTGCACAATCTATAGTTAGAAGAGCAACTGAAAAATCAATTCCTATATTAAAGGTCTCAGAGTTTAATTCTCTGACAGGTCATGGAGTTATTGCCTCATACTTTGAAAAGAAAATATTTGTTGGCAATCCCAGAAGAAATAAGAAGAATGAAATATTAGTAATTCCTCAAAATTTACTAAGAAGAATTACTGATTTGGAGTTAGAAGGTAAAACTGTAGTCGCAGTCTCCATGGACGACAAGATGGTTGGTTTGATAGCCGTTGCTGATACATTAAGAGAAAATGCAGAGCAGGTAATTGCTGAAATCCAACACAGTATGATGAAAAAGAATGACGAAATTATAATACTTATGAGTGGAGACAATGAAAGAACTGCCAATGCAATTGCCAAGAAACTTGGTATAAAGAAAGTCTTATCTGAAGTATTACCTGAAACAAAAGCTTCTGAAATCAAAAAACTACAAAATCAAGGAAGAAAAGTGGTAATGGTTGGTGACGGCATAAATGATGCACCTGCATTAACACAGGCTGATGTAGGAATAGCAATAGGTTCTGGAACTGATGTTGCAGTGTCATCAGGACATATAGTACTTATGAAAAGCGATCTACGTCAAATTCTGTACGCTTTGAAAATAGGCCAATATTCCATGAGAAAAATAAAACAGAACTTAACCATGTCATTTACCTACAATATTATAACAATATCAATAGCTGCTGGATTGTTCTATAGTATTACAAACTCTCTTATACTTACACCAACGTTGGCAGCGCTTGGATGGGTCATAAGCGATTCTGCAGTGTTTGGAAATTCACTATTAGTTAGAAAATTCAGTATTCTTTCTCCAAAGAATAGCTGGGAAGATAAACAATCTAATCAGTAGATGAAGTTCCTACTCAGATCCAGCATCACATGGAATTAATTCGAATATTTTAAAATAAAGTATAAACGCTATTTTTACTTTTCCAGTGTATTGTATTCATACATAATATGTATGATTTTGTTACGCACGAACTATCCGGAGATGTTATTGTATGTTTTTGGTTCTTATAATCATAACAATAACAATATGCTTTTAGGCCTTGTAATTGATTGTTAAGCTTATCTGTAATTCCATATCTAAAATTGGCAGTATTGATCTTTTTTATCCGCTATCATTTATTTCTTAAAAATACTTTAATGAGTCGACAGCTTACAATATGTTATCTATATGGGGTACTATGCAAAGGAATAAACACTGCTCTCATTTTCGCATTCTTTATACATATGTACAAGAAACGAGAACAAAAAGGTAGAAGAGAAACCTTTTCAAATTCTGCATCGTCACATTTTCTAATTATACTTATAACATTGATATTTTCGTATGTGTCATATACTATTATCGTTAATCAGCTCCAAGCAACTGCAAAGACATTAGACTCCCAACTCCCTGCAACCGCTGCCAGGAAAACATCAAGCGGTAATATTACACAAACTTCTTTCCATAAATCTTATGAAATACTCATTAATGATTCACATTTGCTAACACAAAATTATCAGAATGAAATAAGGAAATGGCAATTAAAACAATATGATAATAGTACAATTATTTCAATTACAGATAACTACTTGCCAAAGTTTCAAAAATTAATCAACAGAGTTGAAGCATTGCAACCTACTACTGCGAATTATGCTCAAGCTCAGGACTTGTATATCAAATCCCTCCAGTCTGAAATGGAAAGCTACAGGCATTTTCGTACCTCTTTGTCCACTGGTAATAAAGCTGAAGATAGAATATCAACACAACTTTTATCAGAAGCTTTAAGATACGAAATTAACTCCTTTGCAGCTTTTAACAATTCTACTAATTATAATAATAGAATAGAACCACCAAATACAATTTAGCTTGGCTATTAAAATGAGAATAGTATAATTTTCCCTGGAAGCAATTCATAGATAATTTTTTCAAATTTTGATATCATCTTTATATCGCCATAATAAGGTAAGCTGATATGACGTATTTGACTGTCTATTTGACTAAGTGTTTGACGTATTTGACGCAAAATTTATTATCTTGTTATTGTATTTATCCTTATACAAATGCCTGCAAGATTACCAAATATTTCGAAATCTATGGTAATACAGCAATGGTTACAGGGTATCCCGCGTGATGCAATTGCGAATAATAATGGTTTGAGTGCTGGAGCCGTAACAAATATTGTTAATGAATGGAGACAACAGTTAGGATTTTCGTTAGTAGATGAGCTTAGAGAATTAGCGATAACCTTAAAAAGAATTGGTATTAGTCCAGCTCAATGCGCAGTAGGCTGTAGGGTAGCCATGATAATGCTTAATCTAGGAGTAAAAGAAGATAGCTTTGAGCGATTTATATTAGATGTTTACAATCGTTGCAAGGATCTTGCATTATCTCCAGAAAATATTGCTTCTCATTTAAAAGATTTGCTTGAATTTTCAAAAACCAGTGTACCCCTTCTCCAAATACCAGATTACATAAAGCAAAAGACAGATGAAAAAAGAAAATTAGAAGAAGAAATAGAAAATCTAAAAGGACAGATACAAAAACTCGGCTTGGAAAAATTGGATCTTGAGGCTAATCGTAATGTAGCGTTACAGCAAGAAAAAATGACAGCTATAGAGCTCAAATGGTATTCGGACTTGAAGAACGAGCTAAAGAAATACAAAATACCGGTAGAAGATGTTGCAGAGTTCGCAAAGGTCGTTAATGGAATAAAACAACAAGGTTACGATCTTGGTAAAGTTATAATGGAATTTTCGGATTTTGACTCCCGTGTAACACGACACAAAATGTTATTGGATAGCATGCAAATGCTAGAAAGCAAAAATAACAATCTAAAACAAGAATCTTCTATCCGTGAGAATGCTGTAAATTTCCATAAACAAACAATGACTAAATATAATGAACTTGAGGCTATAGGATTTGGTCTGAAGGAATTAAAGGCGCTTTGGTATACCATCAATGAAATAGCAATTGCAAATAACATATCTATGAAAGAAGCTCCACGCAAATTCTTTAAGGATATCGAGGAGCAATATGATAACAAGCTTGGATTTGAATCTAAGGTGGAGAGTCTCCGGCTTGAGGTTAATAGGCTAAGTCACGAGCTAAGCGGGATACGTGCGGGCCTATTAGCACAGCCATTCATTGGATCTGCGTTGATCAGATTGATTCAAAGTGGAGTGAAAGAACAAGACATTATCAATATCACGAGTATATTTGAAAGCCATAGCGAGACTATAAACCCTCAATTGTTAATTGCTGAATTAAAAGAATATGGTAATATCAAATCAAATATACAAAAGTTAAGGAATCAGGTAGATTCATTACAAACGCAAAAGCAAGATCTAGATGTATATAATAATCAAAGTATCGTATCCACATACATGTATTCAAAACAGAGTATCTACTTTTACAGCAGAGTAATTGATTTATTAAAGAACGAAATTATAGGACTCTTTTCAGCCCTCATATTTATTAAAAATTATTATCTGCCTAATCTTCATCTTGAAAATCTTAAAAAATCAAACGATCTTGGCCCAGTTATACCATTAATAAGAGCTGCCAAAGGTGAATCTGTTTCCATATTAGAATTGAAGGCATCAGTGATAAAAGCAATTGAAATTATGATAAATAAATTAAACACGAATGATGGAGTAGCTAAGATCTTATCTGAGGCACGATTTGCACTTGAAAAGAAGCAATAGTATAAAAACAACAAATGAATTTATAACAGTACTATATTTTAATGGGATCTGCTACTATTGAACATTATTAAATAATAAATTAAAATTTTTTAATGTGGATTTAGGACTTTTGTTTTATCATCATGCAGTCGCTTTGGGAGCCTGTAATCTAAACCTGTTGTGTACAAACATAAGCACCAAAAGCGCTACAACAGAAATAGTTGTCAGAATATTTCCTATTGCATAATGGTCAATATGTGAAAGACCAAACCCGATGCCTGAAGCTATGTGGATGTCATGGTGTAAATACTTGTAAAAGAGACCTACTCCTATTACTACTCCTGCTACAACCAAATATTTCATTGGAATACCTACTCTGGCTGCGACTACAACTACCATGACAAAGCCAATGATATACAGCAGCTCTCCAAAATGAGTCAGCACCGATAGGCCTGAATGTATTTGTAGCCCCGGTTCCATGACTCCACTTAAAAGCCAACCAATACTGATGAATCCGATCGCGAACCCTACCAGGTGGATAGTCAGACCAGTTATTCCATACCTGCGTACAATCACTTTGTTGCTGAGAGAGTTTTTTTGTTACCATCGCGCCGTTACACCTTCGACACCGATGCCTTTGAAACATCTTGGGTTCATCATTTTCATATTACCTTGTTGGATCATTATCTTACTTATTAAGATAATGATAGACTAATATTATATTTATCTGTTTTCTCTCTTATCGTTAACTATGGAGCGGGAAGAAATCATTCAAGCTATTAACGATAAGTTCAGAGAAATGTCAACTGAAACAATCATGTTTCATCAAGCCGTAGCAGATGTACTTGGCTTGCATATTACTGACCATAAATGCGTGGATTTTATCTACCGTTTTGGGGCGATGCCAGCTGGCAGGCTTGTTGAGCTAACTGGCTTGACCACTGGTGCAGTAACAGGAATTATTGATCGCTTAGAAAAAGCAGGCTATGTAAGAAGGACAAATGATCCCAAAGATAGGCGTCGAACCATTGTCGAGCCTACCCAAAACAGGAAAATTAAGGGGATCTTTATCCCTCTCCATGAAAGAATGCACAAGGTTCTGTCTTCCTATTCTGACAGTGAATTGGCTTTCCTGCTTAACGTAACGACGGGATTTATAGAGCAAACACGTGAAGAATCAAAAAAATTACGACATCTGCATGTACAATCCCCTATGAAGTGACTTAAACAGTTTTGGCTTTTTAAGCAAGCCCTACAAAGCAATCTTATCTTTCCATCGACCTACATGACAACACAAAGACTGCAAACTAGTCTGCCATTAAGGTAATTCCCTCATTACAGGTTTTGATGGAATTGGTGAAAATGTTTTATCAGCCAAATTAGATGCTTCTAACACCATAGATGATGAATCCTTGAATTGCTCTTCCTTTGTTTGAAAAGGATGAAAAATTATAAAAAACCCTACACCAGTAGCGACGACTATTATGGCTGCAACAATATAAATTAGATACATGGACCTCATGTGCGGATTATTACATGCTCCCTAATGAAAAGATTCTCCATTCTACCATGATTCATCATAATTCGTTATCAAAGAAATCATGACTTTTTAGAGCTACTTACACTACTTTGTAAAACTTAAACATTTGAAAGCAGAATATGACATATATTAACATACATTTTATTATTCACATGGATAAAGAATTAAAAAGAGAAAAATGGATATTTGGGTGTCTGCTATTTGTGTACTTCTGACCTGTCTTAATAGAAGGCCCCACCATTAGGTAACTGTGGTGATAAGCCTCCAGGACCGTTAAAAGAGGTTCGCTTGCTAGAAGGTAATCCGCTGCTGCTATCTTTTACGCCGTTATTACTAAAGATGTGGTTATAACAATCATCAGCCTGGGTTTGGGAGAGGCTGCTACCACTGCTTTTCGATGCACTAGACAGACAACTAATTAGTCTCTTTAAGTCTGAGCTTGAGCTCTTTGTGCCGATACTACTTGCGCCTTTTTTACTTTTAGCTCCTAGCACGGGAGAAGCTATAGCACCGGCTGTTATGAGAGCCGCTGTTGCAATAATAGCAAACACAGCTAATGTTGTTGTTTTTTTTACATGCATTAGAGTCCATCATCAAAATATGATTTATACAAAATCTGATTAACAGTATCATAACTAAGCTTTTAGTTATTGTATATTCTATTTTTAGAATTATTTATAGTTAATAGATGACGAAAATTATTATGAAATTAATAAAGCCAAGGAAATTATTATATGCAATAATAATCCATCTTATTATCTAGAATATTACATAAATGTGTGTAGGGTAAGAATGTAGACTAAAATAGATTAATTGAAATAATAATATTTAACCTGGATTTTTAGAAATGTAAAAAGTTATCTATGTATATAATTTTATTATTATAATATGCCATTTAGACTTACCGATACAGACGTCGCAATACTCAAAGAATTATTAAAAGATGGCCGTAAGTCCTTTCGCCAAATTTCACGTGAAACAGGTATAAGTACTCCTACCGTCAAGGCAAGATTTGATAGGCTTGTAAATGTCGGAT
>JBEVTH010000085.1:0-9595 GCA_041156085.1 Candidatus Nitrososphaera maunauluensis | reverse complement strand
TGCTATTTCGATATAAATGAATATCTATTATTTAGGTTTGGATATGGTGATAAGGAGACAATTTGAATATTAAGACTATCAAAATGGCTAACGGCAATATCTAATTGGGAGAACCTAACATAAAAATTAAAAATGATAATCAAACCCAGATAGGTATGACTTGTGTTGCATGAACTTTTATATTCCTTCCCTTTTGAACTAGCAATTGATGGGATATGTATGATACTTTATGATCTTTGTTAAAAGCAATTTTTACAAGGCCTATATTGTTATCTGTTATCACTAGAGAAGGTATATGAAAGCCAGAATGTTTCAAGATATTTCTATATTCTATCCAGCTAGGCAATGTATTTCGTATAATTGTATCAAGGTCATGTTGTTTTAGAATTCTATTAATAATTCTGTATATGATGCCTCCTTTCTGCTGATGTATTTGAGTTGTTCTAGGCGTTGATTTTGTACTCGTACTAATATTCCAGCCTATCCGTACCGACTTATCTGAAGAAAGTATCTGGCTTAGCCTCCCCAAGATCTCGTTCATAATTAACTCTTTTGAAAAGCTGGTTGTTTTCAGTGCGCTACTTGTAAGTTGGGTTATAGATATACTGGGATCTTCTTTTCCATATGTGTTGTCAAAAAGATTGAAAGACGCACTTACAGTAAATCCATAGTGTACATCTCCAGATATAAATATACAATGTTGAGCGGCGACAACCTGTATTAGAAATGTGAGGAAACGTACAAATCCATTTTCATTTGCACTCCATGTCTCTAAATCCCATTTATAAACTGATGATTTGCTTGCCAAATATTCTTGTAGTTCTTCCGCAAGTTCAAAACCAAATACAGGTGTTGGAGAGACTATGATGAGAGGATAATTTTTATTTCTATGAAATTTGACACTTTTTACCAACCTCAATAGGGATGATAAACCTTCATCATTGAGTAATATTGGGGGTCCGTTTATACTGTCATATCCACGCTGTGTTCTGCAATCCAAAAAGATTGTAGGCGGATTAGTTGGAGCATAAAATGACCATCCGTGAAAATTCAATAAAAAGTTTTCAAATTCTTTTCTTTCATCAACATTGGCTTTCCCTCGTTTCTCCAGATAGTCAATAATCTTAGAGATAAATTTCTCATCATATATGCTAGGATCATTACCCCAAGCCTGAAAAGCCCAAAATGCTGCAAATCCATTAGCCATAATTTGTTTTCCGCAGTTACTAAAACAAACTGCTTCATGGATTTCCCTTGTGATATTCCAATCATCTGTTATCTCATGATCGTCAAATATCATGTATGTAGGAATATTGGCTAATACTCTACGTACTGCAGGTAGTACTCTTCTTGCCCGTTCCAACTGTTCGATTTCCTTGAGATATACACTTTGCATCTGATGTGGAATTGTACCGATGTCAGGATACGAAGTTGGCCAATTTTGTACATTCCAAGCCATCAAGTACATAGCTGCAAACTCACTAAAAGTAAGCAGATGGTTGCTTGCTCTTTCAGAAGTAAATTTAGCATGCTCTCTTACCAACCTTTGACGTTCTCCTATTCCTTTAGTTGTTAACTCTTGACTAATACCATGAATTTTTTCTTCCCATCCTAGTAACTGTATGCCATAGTTAGTCAAATGTTGAATTAGTGGTCCTGCTACGTCATCAGCGTATATTTGATCTCCAGTAAGGAATAATGCACTTGGTCTTTTATCCAAGTCCCTAGCTGATGTGGCTATTAATTTGTCCGCTATAGAAAGACAATCCTCACCTTTTCCATGTAGTTTACGACATGAGCCATGTACGATATTCAAGTACGATGTATTTTTCCCTGGAAGAAAGAATGTAGGTAATGCTCTAATACTGCATTTTATATTATCATCTCTTGTGTCTATTACAGCCTCGTTATATGCAATGCTATTATCCCCATTTAGCAGACCAAGATCTCTTAATCTCTCTACTTTCTTAACCTGGTAACCAGGGGATATAATATCATAATAAGAAAGCTCTATATCATAAGCCAATAGAACATCTGTAGGAAAACTAGGTTTTTCTGTCTGAGTTAGGATAGGATGGACCCTTACTAGCCCAACATATAGTCTTTCTCCAAGTCGTATTGCCTCAGACGATCCCAATCCAATTATGATTGTTTGATTGACCTTGTCATTATTTTCTTTTTTTGAAATATTCGGGGTTGTCGATTCATTATTAAATCGAAATATTTCGGCCTTGATAGTTACAGGTCTGCTGCATGCTATCCATATACAAACCTGTTCTGGTTCTGCTCTGCGCAAGACAGGTCCAGCTAGCAAAATCGGCAAATGTGGAAGCTTTGCTGCCATTACGTCCTTTTAATTTTATTTACCCGCTATAAAATAATACCTTCTAATCAAAACCATACTACTCCTACTAGCGACTACAATAACCACCATTATATATAGAAAAACCTCACATCGTCTACAGTATTTCTTTCCTTCCTTCGATACACTGATTATACTCAAATGCTGGTTTCGGTAGTGTTTCGAATATGTTACGACAAGCCATTTTCTAGGGAATAAACCAGCAAAAGCTAGATGTCGAATATTCATACCTGTAATCAGATTTTTCATCATCGTAGTTAGATGCATCTATTTTGCCAATGGATGGAACAGCAGCATTGACGTTCAGTCAATTTTTTCTAATATAACAACTACGAATAGTAAGTTATGATATTTTAATAAAAAATGATGTAAACAATTAGACTTACCATCTAAAAGATCCTTTGTAAAAACACTTTGAATGCGGATTGATTACAGAGATAATGACAAGAGCACTAAGATAGGACTAAATAAAAAATTGCAAGGGTGTCCAAGATGTCATAGTTCCAGATACGTTGTACTTACAAAAAATATCAAAGACAAATCCTATCGTTATCGCGAAATATATTGTCACTTCTGTGATATTGTATTTTCACCAATACATGCAGTAACTCCTATCGAAATTAATGAATAGCGGTCTCAATGATTAGGATGCTGTCTATCAATAATATGTTTTGGGCAGTAATATATTTTATATAGAAATACCATATGTCAATCGAATTATATGGTTGGAAACAACAAAAACTGTGTCTTTTCATTATTGACTCTTACTTTAATATCAACAATAATGGTATCTTCTCTAATATTATTATTATCATCCTCATTTGATTCATATGATACTATTATACTAACAAAAGCAGCCTATGGTCAGAATAATGATTCGAATTCTATTATTCTTCGGGGTGGTGGCACTGGTTCTATCACTTGTCCTGATGGCTCATCAAACAAAGCTGTTATAGCTTTCGTTGTATCTGGAAATAGTAGTACTGGAAAGATAACAACAACCAATTGGAATATAAATGAACTACCTTCTACGCAAAACCCTAATCCCGGTTTTGTTAGCGGAGGTTTTAATACAGTGAATTTGAAATCGGGTAATTACAAAATAACAGGTCAGAAAATCAATGAAACGCATTTTTGTGAGCCCCCTGTCTCTTTACCTATTACTATCAGTGGGTCATGCAATCAAAATAGTATAATAAACGTACGGTTCGAATCAAATGATCCTATTTTGACAACAGGAGGATCTTTTAATGGTGATGTGACATGTTCCCAAAATACGATAGTCACATAATGTAAAATCATACTATAGAGGTAATGTCCTTACAATGTTTTACTCTGTTGTTGCTTATTTCATTACATTATTCTTAGTTTCTATTTTTGGGTATTATCCAACGACTGAGCATTTATCATTGCTAATGCATTAAAATTTATAAGTGTGATGCTAAAAGTTGCTTTGATGTCTCAAAAACAACATAATACGACACTGCTGTCTGCAGTAGCTATTTCAGTTGCTGTTCTGTTTGCGAGCTTTTTTGCTATGAGTTTTGTACATCAAGTCTTAGCACAAAGCAAGCCTAGTAATTCAACAGCTGCCGCTGGTGGAAATGCAACTGCCTCTGGTAACACGAGTAACGGAGCAGCGACTAAAGGCAGTGGTTCAACTACTACCGTCCCTAGTACGAGTAATTCAGCCCCTGGATACTAACCTGATAACCTAGTAAACATACCACAACATAGATGGCACCAAGGGAATAACTAACTATCTCTTTCCTTTTTTAATTAGAATAGCATTTAATTCTACTTTCCAGGCATTACAAGCATCTTAATCTTAAATAGTAGCGGTTATTATTTTGATACTCCACTAGCTACACCATTTATTATATTTAGTCCCGATAAGATGATCATGATCTACTAAATAACAAAAATAAAAGAAGAAATTACATTCGGTAGACAAACTAGTTAGGCTTTTCTTTAAAATATGTCTCACTTTGAAGACATCCAGAAGCATTATGACGATATAGCATTATAAAGTTCTTGATATTCTTTTTTGTCAATTTCTCCCTTTGCTAACCTCAATTTGAGAACATGAATAGGATCCTGTTGTTCATCATCACCAATTGTCTCGTTTTTAGATTTTTTTGAAACTCTGGTAGAATGCTGTTTTTGTTCATTTTCTGTTTTTGTTTTTGTTATTGTTTTGATATCTATAGATGCATCTTCTTGTCTAACTGTGGTAATGATATTCTTGAGCTCATTTAGGAAGCTCCATTCTTGCTTTATATCAACTCTACTCTTTCCGATACGATAAAGAGCTCTAGTTAGCCTGCTTTTATCTTTTGCAAGAAAAGAAGGAACATGCATTGCCAACATAAAACCCTTTGTAGCAAACATATTTTTCCAATCTGTTGGATATGGTAAATGAATTGGGGTAAAGTCCAAAGGTATTATCTCATGAGGATCTCTTTTTTGAGTATCTTTGTTTTTCCAAAGGTATCCAATGTATCCAGGGCTGTTATCATAGGGATTTTTTTTCTTTGGTTTAACTACCATTTCCATGATAGAAGGATCATGTGTTCTGCCAATTACAACAAAGGTCGTACCTCCATATCTTTTTATTGTTGTTTTATGCTGCTCTATTTCTCTTGGAGTATATTTTTTCTTTTTGAAAAATCCTGTTAGATGAACTTGGACTATGCTTCTTTCAGGTTTGTAGCCAAATAACTTCATGAATTCGTATATCTCGTTTCGCCGTTTTTGAGGAACCTCATTTGAAATTTTGTTCTCTACCTCTAAGAATGAAGCAGATGAAGAAGAACTATATGGTAAGGAAATTGTTGTTTTTGAACCAGCAACTATCTCCTCTTCATAATTTTTTAAAGAAGAAGAGGATCGACTACTGTTACCATTACCTGTCATCCTGTTATTCAAGGCGTGTATATTGTATATAATAGCTGCATTTTAGTCAGTTTTTTCTTTTTCTTAGCCGGGATGGCTATTCTGATCTGTTTGTTATTTGTACATGATTTTGAATAAACTTACTTTGCTCACACTTTTATTGTTCATGTATGTAGTTCAGATTAATAAAAAAGAGCACTAGATATTATACAACATGAATATGGTTTATCAACAACGTATGAGAAAGTTAATCCAACGTCAGTGTCAAAGAGATTCTAATATTCAGTTGGCTAGTTGCTGTCAAGCTCTGGTAGTGAAGTTCATTTGTTATACTAACAACCCTCGCATTAACCTTTTGCTCCTATTACTGCTCTTATTCCAGTTGCATTTACACTATAAAATGATGCTACATCAGGATTGGAGCTACAAGAGAATTTAGCAGTTATTCTGTTTACTCCTTCCTTGATCGGAGTATATTTGGAAGTAACCATAAAATTCCATTTTGAATAATCTGATGCACCACCAGGACCAGCTGCTGCAGCATTCTGATATGGTTTTACGCTATTTACGATTACAAATACATGGCAGTTTATAGCAGGATTGTCTTTTGATATTCCAGTTACTGTAAGTGTCCCGATTGGAACTTGTTGACCTTTGGCAGGTGACGTAATTCTTACACCATGTGCAACAAAAGGTGCCGGTGCTGTTGTGTTTCCTTGTGCCGTCGTTGTTATATTCGATGGTGATGATGGTGATGATGATATTGATGGAACAGGTGTTGTTCCTGGAGATGGGATAAATATCTGTCCGTATGTTTTAGTAGCACTATTTGCAGACCATACGACAGAAAATACGATAATAATTCCAATAGCAAAGAGAAGAGCTATCCTTAATGCAAACCTAAACAAAGTAAAAATCCTTCATACAACAAATTATAAAGCTGAGATATTTATCAGTTTTGTTTGGCACAAATTCGCTACCAATAACGACGACGATGAATTCCCCGTCTACTGAGGTCCTTGTTTTTCTTAGGTTTTTTAGGCTATTATCAAGGTCCGCTTATAGGTTCTATCCTATATATTGCTCCTCCTGAAAATTGTCTATTCTCTTGCTTCTCAAAATCACTTCCAGTCAATGAAACTACATAGAGGTATCCATCTGGTCCAACTTTCATATCGGTAATTCCACCGCCGAATCCTGTAGCAAAGAGAATCTCTCCATTTTTGCCTCCTTTCATTAATACCTTGTTAGCAAGTGAACCACTCAGAAGTAAATGAGTTCTGTTTTGAGTTAATTTGAAATGGTAAATATTTGCATTATTGACATCTGATACAAATATATCATTCTGATATTGTTTACCTAATTTTGTGGTATCGAGGAACTTTATAGCAGTAGGACCAACCGTTTGCTGCCATGTAAATTCAGGAGATCTGTATTTTCCTTTTCCTCCAAAGTCTACTAAATCACGTTCAGGATGTATTGCTATTGGGCCCTGATCATCTCCATTTGTTTTCCATATCCCTTGCACTTGTCCCCATCCACTGTTAAATCCAGGTTCAACAAGGTTAATCTCATCTCCAAAATTAGGTCCATTTTCTGTATCCCAAAGATTTTTGGTCAAAGGGTCAAAGTCAATACCAAAGCTGTTTCGTATTCCATAAGCATAGTACAAGTTTAATGGATATTTTGAGCCAAGAATACTACTGCCGTTATTTCCAACTGGCTTACCATCTTGCGTGATTCTCAGTATTCCACTCGTACCATCTGGCTCTGGACCGCCCTTTATATTTTGAGCTTGTGTTTGATGACCAGGAGTTCCTACCGTGCCAATGGTAAGATACAGATTATTGTCAGGTCCAATCAAAAGTTTTCCCGCATTATGGTCTGGGCCAGGATTAGCGGGAAGGCTTAGCAGAAGCTTTGGATTTACTAGTTTGTTATTTTCAAATTCGTATCTATAAAGACAGTTGCATAGTGGTTTTGTGATATTTGTTGTTGGGTTAGAAGCGTTTGGCGCTGCTGCTGCAGCTGTTGATTGAGTATAGTATAGAAATACATACGTAGGTATACTGCCACTTTGATGCTTTGCAACAGCTATACCCAACATACCTTCTTCTTGTACAGTTGCAACGTTTACATGAAGTAAGGGTTGAGGTAACATTGTACCGTTAATGATTCTGTTTACTGTGCCCTCGTCTTTCTCTAATACCAAAATGTCATTTGGACCTAAAAATGCCATATTGCTTGGAAACTTCAATCCACTTAACACACGAACTACTTTCAGATTGCTGTCATAGGTAACTGGTTGTTGAGCTTGGACCGTGCTGAATTTTATAACAGATCCTAATAGTAATGAAACAATGGATAATAAAATCAATGAAAGCAGGAAAAAATAAATTGAGTTTGATTGACTAGTCTTTTTAGTAGAAAGTATCACAATTGAGAGGTTCGGCCATTTTCCATATATATATCTGTTGTATTTCATGTTTAGCTAAATCCAATCAGCAAAGATGTAAGTTAACAGCTTTAATGGAAATATCTATCACTTAATGAGAGTAAAACTTTATCTAAAGCCAATCGTAGCTCATTAGGTTTAGCCAGTCTTCAAATTATCATTATCGTCAATTATGATATACCAACAACAAAAGTAGACTGCTGATTACTACTTCGCTGATTTTTTATTATCAATATTATATATATTATTTCCATATACAATGTCTCTAGAAGGAAGCTAACTTCTTTCGGGTAATGCTTACGCAGCCATTATGAACAAAACGCAAACAATGAATACCGGCAAAATGGAAAAGATATATCTAATGTTTTATTTAATTGTCGGAGAAATCAGGAACTGTTAGAAACAAAGCAAGGCGAGTTGAAGTGATTATACGTTGCTATACCATTTACGATAGCAACAGATTGACAAAATAACCCACCATGTAATATCCAAAGACCTATGAGAATAATTGTGGGTAATAGAAATACCGCACCGATTAAAATCCACCAGTTCATTTTGTTAAATTCCAACTAGGCCTCTATGTCATAGATGATCGTGAGATCCATAAAGATAAGTGTAACTCAATTTAAGGGAGCAACTTATAGATAGGAAACTCTTCTACCTTGTCATTTTGATATTGATTGAACTAATTCTTCCAATCCCATACAATTCTTTGTATATCTATCCACTTCTGGATCCATTTCTAAACCTTTTGTATTCTATCCAAGTTTTCTGTGAAAGACTATTTGTACCAGATCAGCAACTGAATCTTTTTGGTGTCTTGTAACAGTTGCAATAGAGAGAATTTATAAAATTAAAATACGCAAATAGTGAATAAAGTAGGTCTGGCCGCTCTATTGCATGCAAAACAACCACAAAGAAGTAGAAGTAAAAATAGTATATCATAATTTAGATAAAATACAGTAACCATAATTTTATTTGTTAAAACACGAATCATCATTAATAAAGATACCAACTTGAAAAAGGTATAATGCCTACTTCTACATCAGCAGATCCTGACTTGCTGCTCAGAAGTTGGTCAGATATAGAAGAGTACGAAACAACCAAAGGAAAACTAGTAGGTATATTGCTCACTTGAGATTCAATTGAGCGTCTTCAGGAAATTGTTAGATGATCACATGACTGCGTCATAGATTAGTCAAAGAGAAAAATAGCAAAATAAAATCAAAGTAAAAAAGCATCTAAGTTGCTTTTTCATCATTTAATATTCCAACAGGCGCTATTATTTCCTTATTCATAAAGTCTTCGAAGGCTGGATCAAACCATTCATTACGTTGTATTTGTTTCCAGTGCTCCTTTATTGTACCTTCTTTAAAGGCGTTTCTCATCCAATGCACCCAGCCGAACCATTCATTGTCATTAAGTACTTTTCTTTCTCGCATATCATAAGCATGTGACCATACGTTAAGTACATCAAAAGAATACTGAGCATCCAAAGATATTGATGGAAAATTAGTTACAACTTTCGACAGCTCTGGATGTTCGACCATTGATTCGTTTAACCTATGTACCTTTTCGTCCAAATCATTGAGAACTTGAGTTTCAATATCAGTTGAAAGCTTCTGTATTTGTCTCCTGTAGTAATATAATGTTAGCAGCAAAGATGCTATGATACCAATTGTCTGTGCTATACTAAGCATATCAGAAAATCCTATGTCTATGATCATTACAAAAAAAATGCAATTGTTTATAATAATAATATTATTATTATTATGATCGCACTTCTGGTAGGGCAACATAAAAAAGCTTAAAAAGACATCCCTCAGACGAGTAAGTCTTATAACACTATACTGCAAGGTACAATCCCAATGGAAAATAAAGTC
>JBEVTH010000084.1:0-9721 GCA_041156085.1 Candidatus Nitrososphaera maunauluensis | reverse complement strand
GATGAGGTTAAGGAAAAAGTAAAAGATGTTAAAGGTAAAGTTGTCGGCACTGCAGAAAAGACAACCGACACCACTAAAAAAACCGTTTCTTTACCCACTTCCACCACGACTGATAGTGAGAGACAAGGCACAAAGGATCCTACTCAAAAATACGAAGAAAAAGAACCAATGTCTCCAGCTAAAAAAAAGCAGCATGAACCCACTGCAATAAGCATAGATCCAAGTGATCAAAAGATTGTAGAACTAGGAAAAGAATGGGTATATGCGGAAGATGCTAAAGGCAAAGCCAGAAGAAGTAGTATGACAAAAGGAACAGCTGGAGCAGATTAAACTGGTATTGAATACGAATAACTTTTGGACCAGAAAAATAGTAGTATATCAAAAGAAGGTAGTGAAACAAGTAAAGGGACTCTAAAGGTCTTTATAATATATTACAAAGTCAATTGACATCCTTTTAATGAGTTATTACATCTTTAATCTATACATAGATGGATTGTATATAGTTTCGTTGATGTCCTAGTTTAATAGTTACGACTGATTTCCAAATGATTAAAACGATCTGCTCAAATTAGTATCTGTTTCTAAATTGCTTCTAAAAAACCATTTTGACTTGAATTAACTCGAATAGTACAAAAGTCTAAAATGTCCAGGATCTGGATAGAGAATTATCGTCAGTGTAGTTCGAGATTGCTATAGCAATAAAAATGATGGTGAACCAAGTGGTGATAGGAGTAGTATGACAAAGACAAGAATAGGTACTATGGTATCATATGAACAAGTAAGTGCAACTGATCAATTAACTGATTTTATTACCATGGAAAAATATCCTGATTAGAATGCTAAAAGAATACGATAAAAAACCAAGGAATGCTGCAGATTTAAACAACCCTTTCAATCTTTGCCGATTGTTTTCTTTCAGTTTTGTTATAGCGTGTTAACAGTCTGTTTTGCTCTTCAAATAGGATTAGGGTTATAGAAGTTATCTAAATATGATATCCGTTATTTAATGCCAAAAGCATATCTGTTATAGGCATTGCTATTCGGAATATGACACTATTAGGCCAGCAAAATGTTCAATATCTATTAGCATCTTGGGTGTATGTGGATAGGTAGTCAGCAAGATTAACACAGCAGGAACTGAGGCGCATACAATAATAGTAAGGATGATTAGCCATACGGCGGTCATCTTTTCAACCATAATTTAGCAGTTTTCTAGATGATATATAAATTTTAAAGTCTTATATATGTAGTATATATATGTATTAGTATATATCAATAAATATCATTGCATACATCCTAATCCCACTCTGTTCCTCGGTTTGGATTGATTAAATATATCCTCGGCAAGATACCTTGAATATATGGATAAAACTTGCCCTACCTGAAAACATTCCTCCCTAGCAGCTGAACTTTCTTCCAATCTTGTTCTATCTGAGATATTTTTATTTAGATCGTTTAATACATTCTCGCGATCATACATTGTAATATTAAAATATGTCTTAAGTGAACGTTTTTTTGTAATTATTTACCACTTAAATGCTAACATATCTATCGTGCTCACCTACGTAGGCAATTTATATTAGGACAACAACCAATCACATATAAAAATGAGTTAGAGACAGTGATAATAGTAGTGAATATCCATCAAATCTTGTTAAGCAACCACAATATAATAAATATGATAGTCGTATAGTTTCAAAGTTGTTAAGACCACTTAAATATACACCAAGCAATAAATTTTGTCATAATTCATATGATACACAGAACAACAATTGTGATAATAACTATATGTATTATGGCATTTGTTATGATAATGACATTTCGTATCAATATATTTCAAATATCTGTAATACAAATCCTTTCGTTAATAATTACATTGGCAAGTTCTTCAGTGGTGATATATTTGTTAACTCATTTATTTGGTCTGCCAAAGAAACCGACATTAGAATTCGAGGGTATAATTAAAGCCTCGTATAGTCTATCAAAGATAGAATATTACCTCAGGGTGGTCATGATTAAAGATCAAGGTAATGCTGAAAAATGCATGGGCTGGAATTATATTGATGATAATAACTATCAAACTACCTCAATCTGGAAGGATTCTTCAAAAGCCCGTATTATCACCAAACATGTGCCTGGCGACTTGCTGCTTTTCTCGATCATACATGATGAACAATCACACAAATGGATAGTTTTTCCAAAGTTAAGAGAAGAGGAAGCCTATAACATTGGAACAAAAGGATTAGCAATGGGGGAAATTAAAAAACCCTATGACGAATATAGTGAACGAACGCTGCATGTCATAATTACCGCTCACAATATTAAACAGCCCATAAGGTGGTCTAAGAAAGTATCAGAAATAATTCAAACTGCGAAATAAATGATATGAATATGTTCGCGTTTGGATATAGATATCTAGAAACACAGACTGTTTTCTTGGTCTCTAATATTAAGAGGAGTTATTATGAATAATTATTAATCCTTTTCCTGCGTCAAGATACTTCAACAATTGTGTCTAAACAATATAAAATAATACTATCTCCGCATTTGGAATTATTATTATCCTATACATTTTTCCTTTTGGTTTCCAGCAGATATAGCTGCACTATGCTTAGGAGAACGTTTGGAAGCGCAGAGGAATTAAACTCACTAGAAAATAAAGCATTGTCAGCCAAGTCAACCACCTACTGAAGTAGGTTGAAAATTAAGAATTTATTGCATTATAGGACCATTTCCTTTTAAATTTTTTACGAGTAATATTTCTAGAGATAACTGTAAAAATCATCTCTAGTGAAATTGTATAGGATTACTATTCTTGAAGTGTTTAAAATCTGGTTAGCTGAATAACATTACGAATGAAAGCAGCATCTCATAACACGCGTAAAGGCTCGAGGAAATACAAACTCAACTATACCCACTTACTTAACTATGATAATAAAACTGGTTTCTACAAAAGCTATGAGCAACAGACGAACACCAATCATTGGAAATGTGAAAAATGTGATAATGTCTTTATGACATTGAGAGATTTAAAGCAGCATAAGGAAGAACATCATTCATACTAGTAAAAAGAAACTGAACTAAAATATCATAAAAGTGAGTCAGAAAAGCATACCTAAAATGGGGCTACTATATCTAAATTCAGATTAAAAGTACTGTAACTAGTATTGGCGGTAAAGCAACTAAGAAATTATTGATCTCGATATTTCTATATGGATATTTTTGAAAGAATAGATAATCATATAAAAATCAACATAAAAGTAATCTGTATCTTGAGTAATTTCTGTACTAAAGATATTTCTTAATCGAAAGTGCACCAGTATAAAATCAGAGAACAGGTATTATCTTAAGCATCAATACTTGATCATCCCAAGTATAGTTAATTGAAAGATTAATATTATTTTGAATCATAAAATAAATTAAATGACTATAATTTTCAATTCGTAATATGCATCCCTTAGAGATCAAGTAAGGTATCATCATAAATCAAAAGCCAATCTCTCTGTCCTATAAGTGGAAATTTTCTAGCAAATTATCTTTTGACCGTCTTGTACCAACCTGGTTATCAAATATGCGTATGACGGTATGTTTTTCTTCTTTCATTTTAAAATGAATGGATCTGATTACCTGTAACCTGCATAGTGGAGAGATCGGCCGCCTTAGAGTGTAGACTTTGTATAACTAACAGTGATAGGTGATAAGTTAATGCGTGGTGGAGAGGTATTTCAAAGACTCATTTTTCGTCCATCCTGTCTTTGAAGATTTGTGTGAGACGCGAGTTCTGCATAGCCACTATCAAAGTTGTAGCCATCAGAAGTATGAAGAACATTGTTATTAAATGAATCAAGAATTTTTTGATTGTTGATATTAATAATTTCAATAAGTTAAAATAAAAAATTTTAGTATAGTAATCGATGAATATACCAAGAATTGTTATTGGTGGAGTAACTAGTGCAGTTGGTAAAACTACTATATCTACTGCAATAATGTATGCACTAAAACAAAAGGGATTACACGTTCAACCATTCAAAGTTGGTCCAGACTTTATTGATCCTAGTTATCATACATACGTAACTGGCAGGCAATCAAGAAATCTTGATGTATGGATGATGGGTGAAAATGGTGTTTTAAAATGTTTCCTTAACGCATCATCTGGAGCTGACGTTGCAGTAGTTGAAGGTGTTATGGGTCTCTTCGACGGAATTTCAGGCAAAGATGATTTCTCAAGTACGGCTCACGTAGCCAAAATACTTAATGCACCAGTTATACTTGTAATCGATGCAGGAAAAGCAGCACGCTCTATTGCAGCCATAGCAGCGGGCTTTTTACATTTTGATAAGAAGTTAAGAATAATTGGAACAATCCTCAATAACGTTGCTGGAGATAAGCATGCAAATTTTATCATAGAAGCTTTTGCTGATAAAGTTAAAGTTCCAATAATAGGTATAGTCGAACGTAATAAGACAATTACTATGATGGAACGTCACTTAGGTCTTATCCCTACTCCCGAGCTAGAAGAAAAACAAAAGAGAGCAATCTTTCAATCTGCAAAATTTGTATCAGAACAACTCGACCTTGATAAAATAAAAAATCTACTGGAGAGGGTGCAAAGAACTGATCCACTACTACCGAAACACCTTCCAAATGGTCAAATAAAGATCGCAGTGGCAATAGATGAATCATTCAACTTCTACTATGCTGACAACCTAGAGGCTTTGAGAGAACAAAAAGCAGAACTCATTTTCTTCAGTCCAATAAATGATTGTAAATTACCTGAAAACATTCATGGAGTTATCCTTGGAGGGGGCTTTCCAGAAGTGATGGCAGATAAACTTGAAAAGAATCAATCAATGAAAAAATCCATTTCAAAAGTAGCAGAAAAAGGAACTCCAATTTATGGTGAATGTGGAGGATTAATGTATCTTACTAAATCAATCAGAGGTTACAAAGGAGATGAACAAAAAAAACGAAATATGGTTGGATTAATAGATGCAGATACTTTCATTGGTGGTAAGTTGACGTTGAATTATACTGAAGCGAGTTCTAATGCATCCCTTTTTGGTAAAATCTCAAAGGTTAGAGGTCACGAGTTCCATTATTCCAGAATTGAAAACATTGCCAAAGACTCAAAATTTGCATATGTTATGAGAAGAGGATATGGCATAGATAATAAAAAAGACGGTTTCATTGTATATAACTGTCTGGCTTCATACATGCACCTTCACTTTGCAGATAGAAGACTGCCAAAGAGGTTCATTGAGAGTTGTATCAAATTTACACGAAAATGACTTTTTAGATATAATCAACATAATTTAATGATAAAATAACAATAACTCATCAAAACTACATTGAAAAGTCAAAAACCAAATCTACAATAATAATGCTTGAAGACTAGTATGACATATATGACTTATGTATGCTTTGAAGGCTTAATATAGTGTTCTTTCACTAGTGCTTTCTGTTGATATGAAAGCATCTATTTGAGTACTTTAAGCTTTTTATAGTCAATATATCCTTGTAATAAACTAGAAATGCAGATAACATAATTCCTTGAATTGCTGCTGCACCGGGTTCTTATAATTTGCTATTGCTGTTGATCTATTACAATTTGGGAGACTAAACTACATACCGTATTTGCTAATGTGATTGGCTTTAAGCTAACAAAACTAACGATGATTGTAAACGTTTTAATTGCTCTTCTTAGACACTTTTGGGCAAAGATTGTCGACCTCAGACGATCAAGAGTCGCCACTATCACCAGAACATGCTAATGAACAACATCTAGTTCGTTCATTGGGTCTTGTCGATATTACTATGATTGGGATAGCTGGGTTAGTAGGAGGAGCTATATTCGTCCTCACTGGGCCAGCTATAGGTCTTGCGGGCCCAGCAGCGATTATTGCCTTCATTATTAACGCAGTAATCACACTTTTTACAGCCATGGGCTATGCAGAGCTGGGCTCAGCTATGCCTGAAGCTGGCGGTGGTTATTTGTGGGTTAGAGAAGGACTACCAAGACCAAATGCCTTTATTAGTGGATGGATGGCATGGTTTGCCCATATTGTTGCTGGCAGTTTGTATTCTGTGGGATTTGGATCGTTTCTATTTAGCTTATTGAAAATGATCAATATTCTTGGAAACCAACCTCTTTTGGGAATTATTCCATTTGATAAGTTGATAGCGGTGGCATCTGTGGCTGCTTTTACTTATATCAATATCAAAGGCGTTTCGGACACAGGCAAAACTGGAACCATAGTTACAGTATTTCAGCTTGGAACCATCCTTGTATTAATCGGCGCAGGTTTTTGGGCAATTCATACACATCCAAACTGGCACACGAATTTTTCCGATTTTATGCCAAAAGGGCTAGGTGGAATTGTTGCAGCTATGGGTTTGACATTTATTGCATTCGAAGGTTATGAAATAATAGTTCAAACAGGCGAGGAGGTAAAGAGTCCAAAGAAAAACATTCCAAGGGCAATTTTCATATCGTTAGCGCTTGTTGTTGTCATGTATTGCCTTGTTGCTTTTGTTTCAATAGGTTCAATATTTCCTACAGGTATTCCAGCATGGAAATTCATAGGAGAAGGTGGTGATCTTGGTATCAAGAAAGCTGCAGAACTATTTCTACCATATGGAGCTTTTGTAGTACTTATAGGAGGTATAGTATCTTCCTTGGCAGCTTTAAACGCTACTACATTTTCCTCTTCAAGGGTTGCCTTTGCAATGGGCAGACACTATAATCTGCCTCATTTACTGAGTTCTATTCACCCTAAACACAAAACACCACATATAGCTACTGCAATATCAGGCATTATAATGGCAATTATGGCATATGCATTACCACTTGATCAAATAGCAATTGCATCTGGTGTTATTTTCTTACTATTGTTCACTCAAGTAAATATTTCAGTTATTACCATAAGAAGAATGTATGGTGATAAACTAAACTATGGTTTCAAGACGCCTTTCTTTCCAATAATTCCAGTTGTAGGAGTATTCCTTAAACTCGGTCTAGCATTATATTTATTATTTATCCAACCTTTAAGCTGGGGTATTTCAGCTATATGGGTTTTGGTTGGCTTTGCACTTTATCGTATGTATACTTTCAAAAAGGAGATTGCCCACTATGCACCGATTATTACAAGCGAAGGTGATCTTACAAGAAAGAATTTTAGAATTTTAATTCCTTACACTCCTGATAACCCGGATAGGCTAATAAAATATGCGACTACAATCGCAAAAGAGAATGGTGGTGAAGTGAATATTCTGAGAGTAATTACAGTGCCACATCAAACACCACTTTCTGCAGGGATCGCATTTGCCGAAACTGCCAGAAGATCATTTATACCTTTAGAAAAAATGTTAGAAAAAGAAAATATATTGAATCACTATTTAGTTAGAATTTCCCATGATGCGACCGAAGCTATATTAGCAACTATTGAGGAACAAAATATCAATCTGCTGATTACGGATTTTGGAATGCTACGAAATAGCAAGAAGCTTCAAACACTGGTTACATGTGATATATTAGCTATTCGAACAACCGGTGATGACCTACGTTTGTTTGAATCTACAGACCAGAAATCAATAGGTGCTTTCTCACAGCAAGGAAATGAAAAGAAGAATCTGGTAGTTCTATACGATGGAGGATCGGATGTGGTACTAAAGACAACAAGCTGGCTGGAGCATTCCGGAAAGTTTAACGTAAGTGTACTGTCAATAAATAAAAAAGATGACCATAATATTAATGAAAATGATGACATTTCTTACGATATCCGGCAAAAAGAGTATCTTGAACAGGTTGGAGTGGAGTTTAACGAAATTTATTTGTCAGAGGAATCTGGGAAGTATAGTGAGAAAGCTGCTGATTTATTATTATCGGCGGTTAATGCATTACAACCTGACGTGGTAATTACTGGTGCCACCATTGGTAAATTCAATTTCTTTAATAATTTACACTTTTTGGCGTTAGTAGATCAATTAAATTGTCCTATTGTCATTGCGAGGGAGTTTACTATTCCTGGTGTACATCGTGCAAAATCGTGGTTGATGAAAATCATCCACAAATAATTGTTGATTAGTACAATATTAAGTAACTAGGTTGTTTTTACTTTTCATTTTTGGATGGATATCATATACTTATTATTTCTTCAATCTTAATTCAATACAATTATGCAGCAAGACAAATGGGTCTACTTTATGAGTTGCATCATTTGATTGTAAAAATTTGAAGGTCCATATAAAGAAACAAATATCAAAAAAGACTTTAACAATAGGTTATCACTATTCATGGCCATTAGAGTAGATATATCATATGTTGCTAGAGATTTGAGATATATTATTCTTAATAGTGCTGAAGTAAAATCTAATTCAATCAACCATCGCAGTAATGAGAATAACAATGACAAAGATGTCATCATCTTTGCTGATGAAAATAACATTCAAAATATTAAGCAAATTATACAACATATCTTTACTCAAAATCATATCAACGACTACATAGTTGCAGAGAATACTGAAGTAGAAAACGAGATTGCGATTCTTAAACAGGGTGATATGGAACAGTTTGGAATTTACATATGTACTCATTGTGGAATGTCATTTGAAAGCGAGATTCAACGAACTGTACATCAGAGATTACACTATTTCACCTAAGGAAATATGGATCAAGTTTCTATTTCATTCTTTTTGGACAACGGCTTGTCATGTCGTGTTTTGATCAGAAGGTTTCTTGATAAATATAGGACTAACATTTACCCAAATTAAAGTTGTAGCCATTGAGAAATTATTCAGTTTATCTATTATGTCATGATTAGTCTTGCAATTTGTATTATATACAAACACATACTCTGACTTAACAGCGAGCATTTCTGATTCTGTCTCTTTTTGTAGAGAATCAGGGCTTATTATCGTGGTTAACATTCGTCTCATCTGGATCCTCAAAATTACATACTTATGCACTACAAAAATTGACATTTATTGTGGGAGTCTTATGGAATAAAAGTTTAAAAATACTATATTAAGATGAGATTCAAGTTTTGATCTTAGTTGTGTTCTAACTATCCTTTATTCTACTATTGCTCAAGCCACATGCTTGGCATTTGTAAACTATTGTTTTTTCTAACTCTTTGTATGGCAACATTTCTGCTCCACAACAAGCACATTTCATCATATAATGAGCATTTTGGATTTTCAAATATAAAAGTAAGACAATTAAGGTCTAAGATACCAGCATTGAACTCTAAGCATTATCCTCCCTTTATAGTAGTAATAGTATTTGCGAACAATGTATTTGATTCCTCTTTATGTGGCTTAGTGTTTATTATATAGATCAAAGATATTTGTTGTCTTTATTATATGGCATCAAGAGATGAACACATTATCAAGTGTAGTATTTGTGGACGAGGATTGATAGTTAAGGATACAGTTAATAATGGAGTGGCTTTTCTGAGCCATTTGAAATTAGACCATGATATTACTTATATTCCTCAACGAATGACTGAGACACAGACCAAGAAGAAAAGTGTAGGAAATCAAATCCTCAAGCCATTTGAATGACCATACAGTCATTCACATGAAGATTCATGACTCCATAACACTATCTATAAGCTATGAATTGGTCATCACACACATGAGGAGTACATCTATATAACTTCTCGTTAACTTGGACCAGTTTCAGGCTCCTTTCAAATTCTCCGCGTTCATGTTGCACCTGTTT
>JBEVTH010000083.1:0-9776 GCA_041156085.1 Candidatus Nitrososphaera maunauluensis | reverse complement strand
ATAATCAATTAAATGAATATCTATCGTTTCTGATTGAAATCGATTTGATAGTACCCCTAAAGAGTAAAACAAATTCTTCCTCTTCTTCTTCTCCTTTATTCAAAATAACCGAAAGGGGAACGCACTTCTTAAATGTATATAATCAAATTAACGAAATGATTACTATCATTCAAACCTGATAAGTTAGATGCAAGTTTAAAGAGCAATTTTTCATCTTCATTATCTTTATGAAGGCCCTTTGGACATTTCTGTAGATCAATCTTTTCTTGTACTACAACTCCAATCTCTGTTCTTCAGTTGATGGTGATATCGATACAATAGTTTCTTCTAAGAATTGCAGTAGTAGCGACCGAATAACGATGTTTTCTTTATTATAAATTATGTACCTATGATCGTAGGCCATAGTTTTGTCTAAAACAAATAATTAATCCATAAGCTGTTATTCTATAATGTTTTGCACCTCTTTCACTTTCAAAATGTTCTTTGATTTCATCAACCAACTTTAGATGGGCAAGAGGTTTTACTCGTTTGTTTACATCTTTATATGCGAAAATTTTAGAAGTGTTATTCAATCTAGCTGCTAGCACTGAGGCAACCAGTACTCCTTACATATTCCTTGGCAATCCAGTATTTTGAGATAGGTCGATACTTTAGTGTAGATTGCCTGATCTGAAACAGGTTTGCAATTGCAGCCAGGCAGTCTATTGCAGTTATATAATATAATGTGGATTTAATTAGCCACCACGTCTACTAAAAAAGAATATCATGAGAACTATGGCTGGTGGATAAAGGAATTAGAATCTCTAGGAATAGCAGCAACCAAAACAAATGAATTTAATAATATAAAAGAAGTCAGTAGTCTAGCTAATAATATAAAGCAGGTGATGTTTCAGGACTACAAAAGAATTTACAATAAACGGTCCCCTTTGAGATTTTCATCCCTATACCCACTGTATCAGCCTAGGTATAGGAATTAACTTTCATACTAAATTATCTAATCTTAAGGTGTTAGGAATGGATTGAGCTAATTCGATTATTGATTGGATATTTTGGGAGAATATTACCAGCAGTTCGTTATTATTCTTGCAGTCTACCTAGGTATTACAAGCATAATCTTTCTTTTCTCATTTTTATCTGTATTATCTGTACTGCTTGCCTTTCTTTGAAATAATCGCCTCCTCTTTTGAAACATTATTGGTTCATCTACATTTAACTCAATAATTTCAAATGAGCTATTACGTGGCTTTTGTATCTGGTTGTTGAAATGCCTGTTATTTTTCATCATTTGTATAGTTATTGGCTTATGACCAGTATTTAGATAGGAGAGTACTCTTACTGAAGGGAGAGGGTCGGAGAAAGCGAAGATATCTTAATAGTAAAAAGATGGGAAGAATTGATGATGTCAATTGCGGCATGACGATTTTAAATAAATGGAGTTATCTTTGTTGTTGCTAGGATGTACCGTACTGTGTTAGGACACTGCCAGACTAAATAATTAGAATTTTCTTCAAGCAGATGAATGAGGAATGATTCCGGGCAATGACGACGATACAGCAGCAGGCATAACCGAAACTTTTACAAGAGCACTATCAGACAGACCAGTTGTATCCTTGACTATCAACTTAAAATACATTATTGTATTCATGTAAGCATCTGGAGTGGTAAATGTTGCTTTGGATGAGCAGCTAGAATTGATGATTTTGGATGCCTTCTATCAGCATCATTGGTAAACAACTGAATAACAGTCCTATTTTGCTATATCTAAGATTTTCAAAATTATACAAGTAGTACAACTATATTATCTTACAACCTTATCAAAACTACTTTTATGATAATGAATATCAGAAAGGACTACTAGAGGTAGCAAAAGCAGTCTTTAACATTTTGTCAAATCAGCTTGTAAGCATAATAATAATAATAATACTCAAATTGAAAGTCAAGGTTACTGTTACTGTCCATAATCTCAAATTCTAAACATATATTCGAGTAGAACTGCTACACCCATAGAGATATGGCGTTAGATGCAACAATTAGGGGGTTCTTAGAACAGACTATTGATACTGTAGTACAAAATGTTCACAATCTTGTAAAAGTCTTTTTTAATCCAGATGTTAGAGCACAATTGCATATACAAAAATCAAGATGATTTTGTATTGGGAACAGGCTTGGGTATAATACAGCAGACATTTTTTGCATACTTCGTTTCTGAACATGGAAGGTATCCAAATGAACAAGAGCATTCAGAAACAGTAGATATTATACTTAGACGAGCAGCAGACATACGTAATGCAATATTCAAGGTTGAATAGTGTTATATACTACAGGTCTCGACCCATCATTTTTGGAACAAACTTTGCCAAGAAAAACATATCTTAAGTAGAACATAAAATGGCAACATAGACCAAGTTTAATTGCAGGTTAATAATAATATAAAGTAGTTAATGTCACTTAACTTTGTTAAGTATTTCTGTTTCCTGTAAATTGCTGGTGGTTCTACTACTACGGTATATCCATTGCAAAGTGGATATTGTATATGTGGGAATAAAATCTCCAATAACAGGTATAAATTTAATTAAGTTAATTGCAGTAGATCTTTTGTTTCTTGTTATGAAATATAACAAGGTAGTTGTAAAACCATTAAATACATCTCCTATAAACGGCATCTCAAATAGAGGAGCTCCGATGTAGTCGAAGGCATCACAAACAATAGATATCGCAAGGGCCGCAATAGCTTTATGTATAAATGATGCATCTTTCTTTAAGGTTTGCATACTTAATATATAGCACTATACATATTATAAATATATCACTAGTGATGTTTATTTAATCATGAGCAAGTAGTTCTGCTGCAAACTCGACTGATTTCATTGACTGCTGCAATTCGGCTGGTGAGGTTATTTTAAATCTAGGTCAGTTGACCAACCACAGTGTAAACATTTTAGTGAAGTTGTCTCCATATAACTTCAGCAGCACCCTATGTTTTCAGCCGAGTTTGCAGCAGAACTGAGCAAGTTGTGATTTTTATAGGTCCCTGCCGCTTCTTGTGCTATTCTAGGTGGTACTTTGTTTTTGCTATCATTATCTGCTTCTCATTTGTCTCCTGATCCTTTCTTTATCCTTCCTGCTACATTGCACAGCATGGACAAAAACATATAATTATGGCAAATTTAAACATCACATCTTCGACAATATTTGTTGCCAGTAAAGTAGCTCTCACTTCTATTTTTGTATATATTCTCTGACAGATACTTCTGCAAACCATATTTTAGAGAACATACCGGTAAAAATGGGATTGCCATTAAAAGACTAAATCGCTCATCATAGAGGGAGGGAGGAAGGGCTGTCAGATAAGAATATCCTATGTATATAACTTCAAGAACTACAAACCTTCAAGCCAATTAATTTTATCCCTTTATTCAGTATCGATACCCCTTATACGAACTACTTGACACAGTATTTACAAAATTCAAGGTATTCTTAATATGCTAATATAACCAATAACACTCTATAATAAGTAGACTTAACTGTTCAATTATAAAAAAGGCAATAACATTTTTTATCAAATAATATTATTTAGAGAAGTCACTTATGGTTTTTAAGATTGCAACTTTTAAAATATAAAAGCCCATGAAGGATGTAGCTAAACTAAAATACAAAATTAACTATAACCCAGTCTTTTACAATTTCAAAACGAAAAGATACGAAAGTAGAGAAGCTATATATTTGACTTACGAACAAGCAAGAGCAAATCAATGGAAATGCGAGAAATGTCAAAAGCTGCTTGCAAATCTTAAAGAATTAAAGCTTCATAAATTAGAATACCATTCTTATTAGCAAAATGTTTTTCAGAGCATCTATCCTGAATTATAGATTTAACAAATCTGACTTTGATATTTAGTGTTTTATTGGTACTATAAATTGGGTTCCATAACAATTCCAATTATAATAGCTAGAACTACAACATATGCAATTTGTTTTAGTATAGCCAAAATCAGCCAGCAGTTACCAATTAGATATATTCACATCTCTTTGTTTTTATGCATACAGATATTATTGATGCGTACATAAAGGAAATGAAATTTCAGCTTATGTCAGATTTTTGGTCAATGCATATAATTAAAGACCTCATCCAAGGTCATTGCAAAAGGTTTCTTGGCAGTAAGTTTGAATCTTGTTGAATTTCCCTTAGATCCCATTTGTTGGATATATCCTAATTTACTAAATATTGCAAGGGCAACCTTACCACGCTGTCTATTATTTCCACAAGCTACTCGATCCTTATCTTGGAGGTTTTGTAATATGAAAGTACCATCCTTACTTTCGGTTGCTATAATAGAAACAGCACGCCAAAGTTTCGATATATAAGAGTCAGATTCATTCAACGAACCCATATAGACAGTTTTAGGAGTACCCATAGATTTAGTTATAAGTTGAGCTGCAAAATTCATCTTATCTGTCGTTTTAAGATATATATTGTAAATATTTTGTTTTTTGAATTTTCTATTATCCTTATTGTCAAACCAAAATGTATATCCTTCAGGTTCGGAGATATAAGGTTGCACTAAAGTACTGTCGCTATCCTCTTTTGATTCTGAATTAATTATTTGTTGAGCTTCATATAATTTATCAAAATTAACAAGATATTTTTTTTCATGGCTAGATTCCAATGACACAATTATACCTTCGTCCCTAAGAGACCTCAAAGCAAGGTCAAGGTTTGTATCATAGTGTCTCCCAGCTTCTTGATGTATTTGTTCTTCTAACATAACACTATGAACACCTTCGCCGATAAGTTGTTGTAATAGCCACTTACGCCATTCCCCAGTTGACGTCACAATAAGAATGCTATTTATCTGACTATTTAAAGATACGCCACTTATGACGTTGTTATACGAAAAGTTTATGACAGAAGCGTCAATTTTGACATGTATTTATATACGCGTGTAAACCAATAAAACAGTATGGAAGAAGTCTTCACTCGACAAGAAATATCTTATAATAAAAATAGACCATTAGAGAGCATATTCCAAAATACTGCTGCAAGAATTCTAGATTTTCTCATTCTAAATCAGAAATTTGATTATTCTGCACCGGAGATGAGCAAAATAACACAAATTCCCTTAAGAACAATTCAAAGGGTACTACCACATTTAGTCGAAAAGGAGCTGATAAAGGAAACGGGCAAGATAGGAAACACTAGAATGTATATGCTTAACACAAAGTCAGAACTAACTGAGTTACTAAGACAATATGTTATTGCTACAATAAATACGAATATAGATAATGCAAGAAGAAAACAGCAACAACAACATAGATCGAACAATAATGTAATAAAATGTAACGAAGATCTTGTTACCAGTTAGTTTAACAAACACTTATCAAATATTTGTAGTATGCATTACCGATGCATATCAAAGAAATTTTGAGAAATGATGCAATCAAATTAGGTTAGTAGATACGCCAGCTGACTCCTTTACTTCTTTGGATAATTCGCGATAACCATCTTTGTCTATTATAACAGCATTAATACTATCACCAGTACCAGAGTTTCTTCTAATTGCAGCTGCAATTGCCCGAATTGCTATCTTGTAAGCATCATTCACACTTAATCCTTCTTTGAATTCAGACTCTAGGTAACCGTAAGCTACTGGAGAACCACTGCCAGTAGAGATGAACTTTTCGCTTGTTATTGAACCAAACAAATCAATATTATAAATTTGTCCACCCTCTTTATCATCATAGCCTGCAACAATAATCTGTACGTAGTATGGAAAGTATCGCTGGTTGAATAATACATTGGAACAGAGTCTTGAGGCTGACTTTACCGGCATCAATTCTTTATTCGATATTCGGTAAATATTTGCATTATAGCGCATGATATCGACGAGATTCTGGGCATCAGCTACGCCACCCGCAATTGTCATACCAAGATGCCTATCAACTTTCTGAATTTTCATAACATGCCTGTCAGCGATAAAAAAACCAGCACTTGCTCTCGTATCGGCAGATAGTACCACACCATCCCTACAAGTCAATGCACAGGTAGTAGTTCCTTTCTTGATCTGCTCTCCAATGTATTCAGGGTATCTATTATCCTCAGGATGCATACTGTGCATAGCAGAATCAATACTAAATTTAAGCATTGTCAATAAGGATTTTTTATGGCATATTTTATATTTCTGTTATAAGATAATTAAAGCAAATAATACATGTCGAAGACAATATTCGAGAAGATTTGGGATGATCATATAGTTCATACTAAAGACAAAGGTTTTAATGGTGGACCCTCACTAATTTATATAGATCGTCATTTATTGCACGAGGTTACATCTCCACAAGCATTCGATGGACTTCGATTAAATCATAGAAGAGTCAGGCGCCCGGCCCTGACATTTGCAACTATGGATCATAATGTCCCAACAAGCGATAGATCTCTTCCGATTGTTGATCAAATTGCGCTTACACAGATTCAGGCATTATCACAAAATTGCAAAGAATTTGGTATTACTCTTTTTGATGTTAATAGCCCCAATCAAGGTATTATTCATGTTATTGGACCTGAGCTGGGTATAACTCTTCCTGGGACAACTATTGTTTGTGGTGATAGCCATACTTCCACCCATGGCGCCCTTGGCGCGCTTGCCTTTGGTATTGGTACCAGCGAAGTTGAACATGTTTTGGCTACTCAGTGTTTGTGGATGTATAAACCAAAGACTTTTGCAATTAATATCACCGGAAAATGCAAAAATCCACATGCTATTACTGCTAAAGATATCATACTTTCAGTAATCCGAATGATTGGAACTGCAGGCGGTACTGGTACAATCATAGAATACAGAGGTGGTATAATTACCGATCTTTCTATTGAACAGAGGATGACTATTTGCAATATGTCTATTGAAGCTGGCGCTAGAGCAGGATTAATTGCGCCTGATCAAAAGGCTTTTGACTACATCCGAGGGAGAACATATGCTCCAAAAGGCGAACAGTTTGAAAAGATGGTTGACTTTTGGCGTGAGAGTTTAGTAACTGATGCTAATGCAAAGTTTGACAGAGATATTACTTTGAACGTCAATGACCTTGTACCACAGGTCAGCTGGGGAACTAATCCCTCAATGGTAATAGATGTTACTGATATAATTCCTCATCCTGATGACTTTGCGAGGGGAAATGAAAATGAAAGAAAGGCAGCTTTACGTGCTTTAGAATACATGGCACTCAAACCAGGTACTCCTGTTACAGATATCAAAATTGATCGAGTTTTCATAGGTTCATGTACCAATTCCAGATTGGAAGATCTATTGGAAGCATCACTTGTAGTAAAAGGAAAGCAGGTATCATCCAAAGTTAGAGCAATGGTGGTACCAGGTTCTCAACGGGTAAAAAAGGAAGCAGAGAGAATAGGATTAGACAAAGTGTTCAAAGGTGCCGGCTTTGAATGGCGAGAATCCGGCTGTAGCATGTGTCTGGGAATGAATTCTGATATCCTTGCTCCTTACGAGCGTTGCGCCAGTACTTCAAATCGTAACTTTGAGGGACGTCAGGGAAGTGGTGGAAGAACACATCTTGTAAGTCCTGTTATGGCGGCAGCCGCAGCGATAGAAGGACATTTTGTTGATGTAAGGGAATGGTTGTAATAATAGGGTGACAACGAATTGGAGCCATTTAGAGTTATCAAAAGTCAAGTGACTCCTCTAGACATATCTAATGTAGATACTGATCAAATAATTCCAAAACAGTTTCTTAAACTAATTCAAAGGACTGGTTTTGGAAAGTATTTATTTTATGATTGGCGATTTGATAGAGACGGAAATCCAATACGGAAGTTCATATTAAATGATCCAAAATACACAGGGCGACAAATCTTGCTTGCACGGGATAATTTTGGTAGCGGAAGTTCCAGGGAACATGCTGTTTGGGCTATTCAAGATTATGGATTCCAAGCAATAATTGCACAATCATTTGCTGACATTTTCTATATTAATTGTTTCAAAGTCGGACTTTTGCCAGTTTATTTGAACAGTAAAGAAATTGATTATTTATTTAGAAATGAAGACCTCAAAGTTGAGATTGATTTATTTAATCAGCATGTAACTATGGGCTCTATAACTACACATTTTAAAATCGATCAATACAGAAAAAACGCCTTACTTCAAGGTCTAGATGAAATAGGAATTACTTTACAGTTAGAGCCCAAAATTGCTGGATACGAAAAGAAAAATAATAAAGTAATATTACCCCAATGATTCAAATTCGTGGCTAGATTTTTGATTCTGATTGCCGATTATCATTTGATTCCAAACATCCTCATGCTCATTTTTCATATTATAATAACAATAATTTAATGGAAACACAATCTCAGTCCATAATGCATTATAGATAAAAACTGGTTATCTTACATACTACTATTATTATACTGTTATTTAAAAACCGATAAAATTAGGGTATATGATTATTATAAAACATTTTGCCAGAGTATGGAGATAATAACACTTTAAACGAATCCTCGTCGTAATCTAATATGGTTGTATCACGACGTTGCAGTGGTGTTAAACAGCTTTAAATTTTCTCATACTGCTCTGACTTTTGCTTTTATAATTGCCTTTATGCATCTATATATCTAAAATTATTCAATCATTCTTACAAAAAGGCTATATGATCAATTGATTTACGTTATTAAATATGCAATCAGAGCAATTCTCTAAAAATATTTTGAACCTTGACGCGGGAATTAGATTTGCTGGAATAGTGGAAAAATCAGGACATCTATATGCAGGAAATACTAGGACAGGCATAGAGGAACACCTTAAAGGAAGAGACCCCGAATTGAGTTTGGCCCAGTCTGCATATATTGTTGACTTGAGAAGAATGTTTACCTCAGAACTAGGTAATTTAAAATATGTTATATACACTTACGACAAAGTAAAGATGATAAGCGTACCCGTTAAGGATCATGTGCTTGTATTTTCATCAGATGACATTGCCAATACAGATCATCTAATAGACAAGGTTTCACAATACATTGAATCAGTTGAATCAGAATTATCATTATATCCGCCATCCAATATAATAAACAATGAAAAGAAAGAGGTAGTGAGAAACCTCCACATATCCGGTATTCCAGATGACATGATTGCTGATCAGCTCGACCTTGACATTAACACGGTAAAGATGCTGATTCAGGAAATAAGCAGTCAGTAAATATCTCAGATGCTATCTCTAACGCTACCATTATCTTCGTTCATTTTTTGGAATATTTTAAAAAAATAAAATTCAAATGCTCCTACAAATGCCATAATTTCTTTAGCTCATCTGTAGATCCATTCAATCTCCCAAATTTTGTGAATAGCTTCCAGAACTGAAGGAATTTTGAGGTGTCAAGGTGGTTTCAACTTGATCCATACCTCAAGTGAAATATTTGCTTTACACTATGTCCTGTCAGATAGGGAAAACTAACTTGCTCCATACTTACTTTTGGTAAGTTAGTATTATATATATCGTAACTTTTGGTAAGTTATTCTTAATTTTATTCCTCTAACTGATAACTCAGACTTTGAAATCGTAGCATGGTACGCAGCTTTACCAGCTTCTCTGAGTAGTTTATCCTTTTTGATAAATTGTGGATTTATGTATGGATTACTGATTGATGAGAAGTTAATAGCATATGATAATAAAATATTCTACTGGCCGGCACAGTCTCACTATCAGATCCAAAGTTATGCTTAACCGCATACTCGAGATCTCAAATAATTCACTAAGGATAGAAACCAATGAAG
>JBEVTH010000082.1:4993-9839 GCA_041156085.1 Candidatus Nitrososphaera maunauluensis | reverse complement strand
TTTGAACTCATAAATTGCAAGTGCTAATGGTATGGCATAGATATTGACAATATCAATATCGTAAGTGGAGTTCCTAGAACTGTTGATTTCTGCACTCTTATCATATCACTGAAACATCTGTTTTTTGAATCATCGTGAGCCAATATAATTGATCTATGATTATAAAGGATGATGAGACATCAGTATTGTATATCACGTGCAATTTGGCTTACAGCACCCTAATTTTAGTTTCGATTATGACGGCCAAAACACTTCTCAAATTGTTGAATCCTTAAAGAACCTTGTTATGAAGGCAGAAAACAGTGGCTTTGATTCATTTTGGGTGATGGATCATTTCCATCAAATTCGGTTTGTTGGTAGATCAGATGACCCGATGCCCGAAAGCTGGACAGTATTATCGGTACTTGCAGGCATAACCACAAAAATAAGGCTGGGAACACTTGTAACAGGTGTAATATACAGATATCCATCAGTTTTAGCGAAAGTAGCTGCTACGCTGGATGTACTAAGTAAAGGCAGATTGTTTATGGGAATAGGTGCTGCTTGGAATGAGGAAGAATCTACAGCATATGGTATTACCTATCCATCTAATCAAGAAAGAATGCTTAGGCTAGAAGAGGCAATACATATCATAAGAAAAATGTGGACTGAAGAGCCTTCTGCTTCATTTAATGGAAAATATTATCAAATTCATAATGCATACTGCAATCCTAAACCAATACAGAAACCTTCGCCTCCTATTATGGTGGGTGGTAGCGGTGAAAGAAAAACCCTGAAGATTGTAGCAAAGTATGCTGATGCTTGCAATCTATTCGGATCTACTGAAACAATAAGAAAGAAACTGAATATTTTAAAAGACCATTGTAAAAGTGTAGGCAGAGACTATGATTCAATCTTGAAAACTAAGCTTGGTGCTATTGTAGTAGATGAGGATAAGGAGACGGCAAAAAGTAGAGCACAGCAGACTTTTAAAGGAATGCCTGAAGAACAAATTAATGAGTTTGTGATATATGGAACACCAGAAGATGTATCAAGACATATAGAATTGCTTGAACAAGTTGGTATTCAGTACCTTATAGTGGATTTAGAGCCATCTCGAGAATTTGAAGCATTAGATACATTTGCAAACAAAGTTATAAAGAAAGTGTCTTGAACTCAAGCCCTGCATCCCTTTGCATATATCTGAGCCAGAAAGCCCCTCTTTAGAGTGGATCGATAATCGTAATAGCACTGCTAAGACACCGACAAGAATAGCCATATAAATGTGTAGTGGATATACCCGAGGATTATGAAGGGTATTTTATTCATCAGAAATCAAAAACTGCCGTTATCAAAATATCCTTTTCTTGTCGCCGTACAAGGAACAATTAAGCAATATAGTAAAGAGTAGATTAAAATCAAAACGTGATCTACATACCAAAACAAGCATGTGTTTGTTAGCTGTCTCGTTGAAATCGGGAGCTTCTGAAATACGTATATTGGGAACCTACGCTAATTAATAGATAAGCTCACAGCACGCAACTATAGATATATAACTACTCCTTTTGATGCTGTATTTATTGTATCCACAATAAAGTTGATGTCCAATCTTCACACAATCCCTCACATTTGCAGACTTCAATTTATTCCACACAGGCAATCTCCTCTTTGTGCTTGATAGAACTGTTCATATGTGTATGGCTCAAGTTTTATAACAAAGAACCTTGACTGCAACATAATCTTTTCATGATCGTTGATTGTAGCAATACCCCTTGTAGCAATACTCTTTACATCTGTTGCTGTCCTAGCCGATATCCATCATATTCAATAGAAATGAATGATAGACAGGCTGATTGGTGTATCTATAGAGTATCAAAGATCAAAAACTATTTTCTTCGTATTGCCTAATATGTGGTCATGGAATCTAACCCTAGCCATTCACAAAGTCATAACCATTTACTAATGGAACGCTTACTATTCAGGCTAGCCCAGAGATGGACTGCAGGTTATGACATAGAGGGTGCTGTTACAGCCGCCAAAATCAGCAATATGAAAGGACAAGGAGCAATCTTGAATTATCTTGGCGAAGACCATACCGAGGAGGAAAAGATAAGGCAAACAATCAAAGAATACTCCACTCTTCTAGAAAGACTATATATTAATAAAATTGAAGGATGTATATCCGTCAAACCTTCACAACTTGGATTATCTATCAGTTACGATTTATGTTTAAAAAACTTCAAAACTATAGCTTCCATAGCTAAGCATTTTCGAAAATTCATTTGGATTGATATGGAATCTGCGAAATATACCAATAATACATTAGAGATCTATCTTTCACTCATTGATTATTACAATGACATTGGAGTGGTTCTCCAATCTACACTTAAGCGAAGTGCAAGCGATCTTTTACATTTGATCGAAGTAGGCGGCAAGGTTAGACTAGTCAAAGGAGCATATAAGGAAAAGGAACAATACGCGTTTCAATCCAATGATGACATTAATGCAAATTATATTAAATTGTTAAAAATATTATTTGACAACCTTAATTTAAATAAATACGTGGATAAGAGCATTCTTATATTTGCTGTTGCAACTCACGATTCCAAACTAATTGAAGACACAATTAGATTATGGAAGGGTTCAAAATTTAGTATCATTAATTTTGAATTTCAATTCCTAAAAGGGATTCGCGATGGATTAAAAAAGGATTTGGGTAAAATGGGATTTAGAATTGCAGAATACATACCTTATGGTAAAGAATGGCTGCATTATTCAATGAGAAGGCTTACAGAGAGAAAGCGAAACATTTTCTTACTGGCCCGCTCCTTAGTTCAACCCTGAACTCATAACATATTGTAATATATACTACATGTGATAAATTTAATTACGTGACAAGAAACTTTATTACCTATATAATGCAATTATAACATATATGTATGGCCGTCGTGCCCTAGAGTATCATCAATCAGTTCCTCAAGCTATACGGACAATTCTCGCATCTAACAAGCTATACTTTCAAGCACTTTTATCTGGAATAGCCAATTACACAGCTCTAGCACAAAAAATTAAACCGGAGATAGATGAAATTACAGGTGTTGAAGTTCAGATAGGAACAATAGTAGTTGCTATCAAACGGTTTTCAGACACATTAATCAAAGAAAAGGAAGATGAAGAGGAAGCTAAATCAAATAACAACAATCGACTAGAAGGAGCTAGGATGTCTTTAACAGGTAGCATAATTGACATTGGTTTTATTGATAAAGAATTTGATGAGATCTTTGATATGCTCGATGAAGTATTTGAAAATGAAAGTAGTGGCAATTTCAACCTGATTCAGACCAATAAACAATTGACATTATTTGCAGAAGATATTGAAGAAATAAGGGACATTGTATCTACGGCTTCTAAAAGATTTGATGGTAAGATAAAAGAGGGACTTTCAAAGATCACTATAACACTTCCTGATCCTTCCGACAAGAAACAACAACAAAGTCCCGATTATAATAATATGCTATCTTTGGTGTCAGACATTGTACACAATCATCAGATTCCGTTACATAACGCCTTTTTTGCTCCCACTGAAACCGTGCTTATATTAAAAGATAAAGATGCTGCCAAAGCTTATGAATTGTTAAGAGCAAAATTAACAACATGATCATATATAAATAAGGTTTGTTAATCTCAATATACAATCTACACTGACGCAGGATTTAAATTCCTAACGAGTAGAAATCAATTATCAAAAGAACTGAGCAGGTTCTCTGATTTTATCTTTGACGTTCACTAATAGGTAATTTCCGAACGTAACCTGAGCGAATTGTTTACCATGCCACTCAGGGGGAGAAAAAGAGGAGAATCATAAAACCTGGGTCTATTTATTATTGGTTTAAATTACATTTTCTTGAATCAATAGTGTATGCCTGCGAACATAGGAGAGAAAGCTCCCAATCTGACAGTTTCAGAATGGGTACAAGGAAAGCCTACCAACATAGATAAAGAAAGGGGAAATGTTGTACTTGTGGAGGTATTTCAAGTTAATTGCCCTGGGTGTTTTATATATGGTATTCCTCAGGCAGTAGCCATGCATAAGAAATATTACCATGATGGTCTAAGGGTGTTAGGACTGGCTACAGCTTTCGAAGACTTTGACAAGAATACTTTAGATAACCTCAAGCTTCTTCTGACTACTGGTGAGGTGATCGGAGAAACGAGGAAGGCCTTAGCAGAGTATGGACAATTGCAACCTGGAAACAAATTAGGTTACAAGATTCCATTCCCCGTAGGAATGGATATGTTGCTGAAGTTTGGTTCTTTGACTAAAAGCAAGATCATGGATTTCATTGAAGCTAATTTCGCAGATTTCAGATCGTATGATGAAAAACAGCGTGAGTCAATATATGAGCGAGTAAAACAGTACTTGAACCTTAAGCAATTTTCAGCAAAGACCTTTGATGAATATGGTCTTCGTGGCACACCATCGGCTATCCTGATTGACAAGAATGGTATATTGCGTCATACTACTTTCGGTTCAAATGACTCCCTGGAAGAAACGATTAAATACATGCTACTAAATTAGTAGCCGAAAATTTTTGAATCTTTTCCTGTTTGGATTCCCGATTCAGTCAATATCGATCCTCCTTTAAAATTAAAGGAGGGCCTACTCTATTGCCACAACCTAAACTTCCGGTTAACACATCTTGAATAGCATGTTAATTTAATATCAGGTTGTATACATTGAACCTAATCTATAGATGAGTTGCATTAATAATTGTTATCAAAATGTCTACAACATAGATAGATTAATGACTATTTTTTCTACTGCTCTTCTTTAATGAAGAGAGTATTGCATCAGCTTTATGCTTAG
>JBEVTH010000082.1:0-4893 GCA_041156085.1 Candidatus Nitrososphaera maunauluensis | reverse complement strand
TTTTTTCTACTGCTCTTCTTTAATGAAGAGAGTATTGCATCAGCTTTATGCTTAGCTTCAATCCACTCCTTTTGTGCATAAGAGTCCATTACAATTCCTGCACCAGATTGAAGGTATGCATTGCCATTATTTACAAACAGAGATCTAATAGTTATAGCGAAATCACATGATCCGTTAAACGAAAAATAGCCTACCGCACCTGCGTATGCCTCACGGAGATCGGGCTCCAGTTCATCTATTATTTCCATTGCACGGACTTTTGGGGCACCAGAAACAGTCCCCGCTGGAAATACCGCCTTAAACGCATCATACGAATCATAATTATTCTGAAGCTTCCCAGTAACATGCGATACAATGTGTTGCACATGACTAAATCTTTTTACTGTCATATGATCACGGACCTTGACTGTTCCATATTTGCATATTCTTCCCAAGTCATTGCGAGATAAATCGACTAACATAGTGTGCTCTGCAATTTCCTTTTCATCGTTAAGTAAATCTTTTCTAAATTCCTCATTTTTCATTTCATCATCTACTATGGGTCGTGTTCCTGCAATTGGAAAAGTTTCTACGTAACCTTTGGTGATTCTAAGAAGCATTTCTGGACTTGAACCTATAATACATCTATTAGCCATTTTCAGCAAATACATGTAAGGCGAAGGATTAATTTCTCTTAAACACTTGTAAACAGATAGCAAATTACCCTTTACATTAAATTTCATCTTCTTTGACAGAACCACTTGAAACACGTCGCCGTCGTGGATGTATTTCTTTGACCTGTTAACTATTTTAGTAAATTGACTTCTGGTCAAATTACTTTTAGGAATTGAATAGGAGAAAGCCTCAGCATTATTTATCTCAGTTTTGTGGGTAATTTCTTCTATTGCGGGTAACCGAGACTTATCGCCAATATAAAAATAGTAGGCTTGATTTTCCTTATGATCATAGAGTAGCCCATCGGTATAGATTCCGAATTCCAGTAGCGGAAACTGTTTTTTGCCTTTGCTTTTGCCTTTAATTGGAAGATGTTCCCAGAATCGCACGGCATCATAACTAATGTAACCAACTGCACCGCCGGTGTATCTGAATCGGCTTTCATTTATTTTGGGTACGATTTTTTTCAGGCATAACAAAGGTTCTTTAACTTTGAATTTTTTAATTAGCCTATTATTACGGTCATAAATACTAAAGTTATAGAAGTCGCAATTGATGGTAAGATCCGGATCAAATCCAATAATTGACATTTCAGAAAGTTCTTTTGGACCAACAAGAGATTCCAGAATGAAAATTTTGTCATAGACATTATATAAAGCGGTGAACAGTTCAAACAAGCTAAGTTTTGTATCTACTTTACGTAGATGAAAAAGACCTTTATGATGTGATACACGGCCAAAAGTTATCACCACATATGTTGTCTGTCAAACTTTCAAATAATGATATCTTGTCTGACATGATTTAAACCTTGCTGATAGCGAATAATTTTACGCCCTAGCATAAATATTTAGACCCAGAGTATTTGGATAGTAGAACTTCTGTATTGTTGCAGTAGTTCCAATCCAGTTATGTGATGGGCCTTCCTCTTCTGGTTTTTGAAGCGTCGATAAATATGCCTTAATGGCCTGTCTATCGATTTTCTCAAAATCCACCAGTCCTATCTTTATTGAAAATGGGTTATCAATATATTACGACTTATGGATGTGGAAATATTAGCTTCCTGCTTCATTGATAAAATATAATCGCATATCGCATTAGCTTTTGTAGACTATGAAGGTGAACATTCTGAGTCATTATTTCATTTCTTCCCTCCAATCAACAGCCTTATCCTTGTTTATAAGTCGTTCAAAACCTTCTTTTACCAAAGGCTTTCTAGCCATAAAACCTTCATCTTTTCCATGCCAAAATTTGACTCCAGTTTCACCTGCTTTCCAGCATAGCCAAACTTCTTCATTAAATCGCATAGAAGGAAAATCAAGCAATCCATCATCGACACTTTTTATTACAACTCCTAGATCTTCTAGCTTTTCAATTGATCTGTAAAGGTTAGAAACAGCGCTATTTAATTCCTGTTTCTTAATGATGAATCTTTTTATTGAAGATCTTGCCTCTGTTATCCTTTGCAATTCTTCTTGAAGCGCTACAACGTTATTCTTTTGAGTAAGAATAGAATTGAATTGTCGTTTAACTTCGGGCAAAACTTTATTTGCGCCAATTGGTGTATATGTTGTAAACATCAGATTAGATAATTGCAGGGAAAAGATAATTTATGTATTACTTACCAAAGATTTACTTCGATTGGAGGTTTTTTTCTTTTTGCCAGTAATTTTTCTAGCACTTTTGTACGTCGTTGGAGGGTTATCTTTAATCCCGTCTAGATCTCCTAAACCATGTGGATAATTTTCCCATTTGTTTGACCTTCCAAACAAATTGTCGAGTTTAGCAGATGTAGTAAAAGAGAATTTGTTTAACGCCAAATGCAAAGTCTCATGACTTAGTAATGATGTTGCTATTTCAGCTATCCTGCCTTCGCCACAATACTCTTGCCATGACCTGTAATTAGAAATGAATGCGCGTGATCTTCCATAATATGGTACGAACATCAGTCCACGTTTACCTGCCATTCCTTTTAATCGAAGTTCCACCACCATCCCTAGTTTCCCTGCGGAATTAATATCGTTCTAAATAGACTGATTAACGTTCTCTTCAAAAATAGTAAACAAAGAACGTTATAAGGATATTCATTTTTTGTAATTTCGCTTTTTTTTATGGAAAAAAGTCATTATCTATCGATCAGAACCAATTATTAAACACATTTAGAAAAGGAGCATCTTCGACATTACATCAAATGCAATACACGAACACTCTAAATTTGAATTTCTATGGAATTCTAGATAAAGATGTAAGAAAGACTTTATAAAAATCGCATGTTTATTATATTTTGTGGTACCATATAATACACTCATTCCTTGTTAACTTGTTGCTGGTAACGAACCTACACCTGTCGTGCTGCTCTTATTTCTGCATGACTATTTCGACTTCGTGAAGGAAATCGTCTATTCCTTATATATCATTATATAGAAAATGATCTAAACTTGGGACTTATAAACAATCGTTCTATACTCGAAAAGCAACATAAAAGGTATCGATCTCTCAATCTTGTTTTTTCGACTATAGAATATTCTATGAAATACGTAGATCCGCACTTTATTATTAAGAGGACTTCAAGACTAAAAGGTTCAACTTTACTGCTAAGGAATATTGTATACAATAACACTCTAGAATTGGATCTTAACGATTTCAATTCTATTTATTTAGTCGGTGCAGGAAAGGCAACCGCTGGAATGGCAGAAGCACTGTATAGTATTTTAAAGGGAAGAATTTCAGCAGGAGCCATAAATGTTCCCTATCACACCGACGTACAAATCGATAAGATTACAGTAACTGAAGCAAACCATCCCGCTCCTGATGAAGCAGGAGTTAATGGTACTAAAAAGATAATCGATATATTAAGAAAAACGATGCAGTCCGATTTAGTCATTGTCCTGTTATCTGGAGGAGCCTCTGCACTAATGCCGCTTCCTTCAGACGGAATAACATTAGGAGATAAGCAGCGAATTATCAGTAGGATGATGTCTGCTGGTGCTTCTATCGATGAAATTAATGTAGTTCGTAAGCATCTCTCAAAGATAAAGGGAGGGCAGCTATTGAGCTTCGTAAAGACTGGTTGCACTGTAATTTCTCTAATTTTGTCTGATGTTATAGGCGACAAAATTGAAACCATTGCATCTGGACCTACTACACCTGATAGTTCAACATTCAGAGATGCAGAAATAATTCTAAAAAAATACAATATTTGGGAAGAAAAGAAAAATTCAGCCGCTAAACAAGTAATAGCTAAAGGCATAAATGGAATTATCAAAGAGACGCCAAAACCAGGAGATCCTGTCTTTGGAAAGGTTCACAATCTTCTAATTGGTAACAATGCAATTATATGCCAAAAAGCCAAAATGTATTTAAAAAAGCGCGGTCTGCGAACTGTAAATTTAGGTTCTTCATTTGACGGTGAAGCTGGGCAGTTCGGGTGTCTGCTTGCACGACTAGCTGCTGAAATTGGCAGACCTTCCAAGCCATTCGCTTATATTTTAGGAGGAGAAACAACAGTAAAATTGAACAAATCAAACAACAATGGTCAAGGAGGTAGAAATCAGGAAGCCATACTGACGGCTGCATTAAAATCAAAATTTCATCCAAATGAAGACGTTACGATTCTTTCAATGGGAACAGACGGGATAGATGGCAGATCTGATGCAGCTGGCGGCTTTGCCACACCAAAAACAGTCTCCATGCTTAGAGAAAAAGAAAAGCAAATGAAAAAGTACCTAGATAACCATGATAGCTATAATGGGCTAAGGAAATTAAAGTCATTAATTATGACAGGAAGAACCGGAACTAATGTGAATGATATTTCTATTATATGTAGGTTAAGTTAGACTAGGTCAAGTATGTCTGCAAATTTATCGTCGACCAGTTTTAATCATTATTCAAGCATCTATAATATGTTACCCCATTAACTGTAACGTCTTCTATTTTAATTACTCTATGTCTGGTGCTGGTACTAGTTTTTTGTTTTCTATAAATGATTCCTCCAGTAAGATCGCTCATTAGATCAGTCATACCCAACTTTAGCATAGAATAGTTTACATCCTCTTCTCTGATACCTACTGCTTCAGCAATCTCCTTTGCTGAAAAACCATTGTCCTTATTTCTGCAAAGAAATTGTACTATTATTGTACTCAGATCCTTGTGAGCATCAAATTCTGCTGCATCTATCGGTGGAGGAGGACTCATATCGTATTATAGTAAAGATTAGATATAATAATGAACTCAAGAATATTG
>JBEVTH010000081.1:0-10143 GCA_041156085.1 Candidatus Nitrososphaera maunauluensis | reverse complement strand
TAAATGCTATAGTAAAAGCATTTATAGCTTGATGGCATATACTTGACTGTGCAGATTAACGACACCGATGGGCTATTGGATGACGTTAATCTCAAAATAATAGATATTTTAGGAAGAGATTCATCAACACCATTTGTTGAAATAGCCAAGCAAATAGGAATATCTGACGCAACGGTACATATCAGAGTCCGCCGATTAATCGCTGCCGGTGTCATTAACAAATTTACTATTTCTGTAGATAACGACCTTCTTGGTTATGATCACTTAGCTTTTATGGGAATAAACGTAGAACCGGGGTATGCTGATGAGGCTATCAAGGGCTTATCAAACCTAGAAGAAGTCTTAGAAATCCATGAAATGCACGGTTCGTTTGATCTACTTTTAAAAATTCGTGCTAAAGACTTGGAACAGATGAGAGATATCGTGGTAAACAAGATACGCACGTTACCCAACATTCTTGAAACAGAACTAATGACTGTCCTTAAAACTAGGAAGGAAGAGCAGATAGTGTCTTTGAGGAAGGATATTGTGTACAAAGACGAAGCATTGATCCCGTGGAAAAATGGATAACCTGGTAACTCAAAAAATAGTCTTGTCAGGCATATTCTTCTCTTTGTATACAACATAACCAACGAAATGCGATGACAGTCATTCAGACGACGGACTAGCAAATTTCATTTTCTTTCTTCTCTTTGTATACAACATATCATTTTATGTGAGATTCTTGTCATTATTTTGATACGATAATTGAGAACTGGCTAGACAGATAAGATCTTCAGATTGTAATAAGGATCCTTATCTCTTAACGCGCTGTTTTTTGTTTATCCTTCTTTGAGGTTTGCCACCATTCCAGATAAGAATCATGTGTTCGCCTTTTCTGATCCACAAATTTATCTTCCTCCTTGTCGCGTAATTCGTCGATTTTTTCCCTTGGAGCAAACAGTCCGCAGCTCTTGCAGATGAAATTTTTGCTGAGAGCATCGAATTCCAACTCACCGCCGCATTCAGGACAGAAATTTGCCAAACATGTTTTTGTTCCCACGTTCCTAATAAAAGCATTATGATAGTTATCGTCATGCAAATTATGACATGACTATTCATCCATAAATCCTGAATAGCGCGACATTTTGCGCACAATAAAAATCTCGGTGCATGGACTTTGTTCGTCATCCCACCCTTAACGACCTGGTGGTCAGTTCGCCCATCAAATGCCAGCACCGAGACAAAAAATATCGTGATACTCAAAAATTTAACTGTTAGTTAGATCATTTCCACCATTGCAATGTCCGCATTGATTCTGATTTCCATTCCTGAATGTATTATAGATGTAGCCGGTTTATCTAGCATATCTACAACAGGGATGTCTGAAATCGCACAACCTGAGGCCGTTATTATATCTGCCTTGTTACTACATATTATTCCAACTGGTGCAACTCGATTCACTTTTAATGAATAGAGAGTATATGCACCAACGCTACTACCAATCGCATTTGGAAAAACTAGAACTACGTCTCTTATAGATTTACCAAAGAGTTCATGTGTTTGGTCTATTATACTAGCATCTCTGGTATTCATCATTGAAAGAAAGTTAATTGGCTGTTTGGTGAGAAGAGCTTTCCCTTTACCAGTTCCTCCCACAATTTTCCTACATCTAACCTGCAAAGATACCATCTTAATTTGTATGATTTTTTACAATTGTCTTAAGATCTTTGAGAGCAACTTCCATTTGGTTAAAATGATTCAGATAGTAGGCAGCCTTTATGCTGTTGGTTATTATCGAGTCAACATCATTTTTAGTAATTAAGGGAGTCAGACACGCGCACGAATCACATACAAACTCGGCTCCAGCATTCTCTATCCTGCTCGTCAGGCCAGTTTTTGAAGCCTGATTGTAAATTGTCCTTGGACAAAAAATCATACAACGTTTTGAAAACTTTTTTTCTTTAGCCAGCTCAAAAATTAAATCTAGCTCGTTTAAGCCAAGTTGAGGACTGCCAAGAACTATGACGTCACCGTCGTCTGCTGTATTCAGTTCGTCGTTAACTGCATTTAGTTCTGCTCTATCAAAGGCAACTACCTCTTTGGTGAATTCTTCTTTTTGTCCTGGTTCTTCTGATGGTGATGATGTGAACATCCCACAGGTTCCAGATGTACCTAATGCTGCCGAAAGACATTTTGTTTTTATGGTATCAGATTTTATTTCTTTTATACCATCAAGTGCGACACAACTTTCGTTTACGATTTTTCCAGCGAAATAACCAAGCAATCCATAATCCAATTCTGTCAACAGCTCAACGGCCGGTCTTATAGTAACTCTTGGATGTCTAAATTCTTCTATTCGCAGATCTGAATAAGGTGCTTTGCCTGTCATGGAACTGGCGAGTGCACTCAATGAACTTTCTTTGTTTGTTAATAGTCCTAAGACTGAGTTTGAGTATATCGCAGCATTACTTTCGGCAAAACTTACAGGAGTCCCTGCCGGTGGTATATCAAAGATTTCATATGGGACGCATGTAAATGACGGCGTCGTCCCCAACCCCTCAAACGATTTTATTATCCTCAGTTGCTGTCTGACAAAATTTTCTTCAAGACTATTAGGTTTAGTTCTATCAAATCCCATTGGATTCACAGTAGTTTTGACTGCAACCCTGGCGTCATCAGACGCAAATTTTTCTAGAAATTCGACGCCTGAATCACCAATAGTATTGTAATTTACCCCAGAGACGTGGGCCCATTTTATCGGAACAAGTTTTTCTGCTTCGGTAGCTGCACCTATAGCAAGCAAAATTCTGTACGCAGACGCGATTGTTTTACCATCCTCTCCATCGAGCGATCTCTGTTCGCCTGCTGTGAGTTGCATTTAATAATAGTTCGACTTCTTAGACGTTGATAAATGTTATCGTTTGTCCTCGTTAATCATGTTCTTTGTCATAGCCTGGTTATAACACTGCATTATTGTTTAGATCATTCCAAATGGAGCCTGTGTCATTGAAAAATTTATTTAACGCATTATGTGCCGAGAGAAACAATGAAAGCTTAGAATAAATATGGTTATTTTGAAAATATTGTATGGAATGCGCTGTTTATGATACCTATGTAACGAAGAAAGATGGAAAGACTATGCATTTTGATGTAGTTGTAGAAGCAAGTACCCCACATGAAAAGGCAATTGAATATGGTAAACAATATCTTACCAATGTCGGTCAGGCAGAACAAAAAATGACGCAGGAAGAATGCCAGTTTTGTCACATTCAAGAGGCACCTCCGATGGTTGAAAAAGACATTACAACTAATGGCTATTATATCCAGAAAATGGAAGGGTGTCCTGCCTAATTTTATTTATTTATCTATTTTTTTGATACTATTTTACTTATTTTTTGCTCGCCTATATCCATGTGTGAATCCTGCATCGTAAACTTTTGAATATTCGTAACTCTTTGGCATGATTACATCTCCGACAATAATCAACGCTGTCTTAATTATCCTACATTCTTTAGTCTTCTTTACTATATCACCAAGTGTACCCGTTATTATTTTCTGGTCTTCCCATGTTGCTCGATAAGCAACTGCTGCAGGAGTTTCTTTAGTATAAACTCCACCTTTCAAAAGTTCTTCTACGATCTGTGATATTAAATGAACACTCAGATAAAAGGCCATTGTAGCGCCATGTTTAGATAACTCAGATATTTTCTCATTCTCCGGCACAGGAGTCCTAAATTCTGCCCTTGTTATAATTAGAGTTTGAGTGTTACCTGGAAGGGTCAATTCCAAGTTCATAGCTGCCGCAGCTCCAAGTAACGATGTTACGCCAGGAATCACCTGGCATTGTAGTCCATCTCGTTCCAATTTATCAATCTGTTCTCTAATCGTGCTGAAGAGCCCAGGATCGCCATCATGGAATCTAATGGCTAGTTTGCCTTCCATTGTAGAGTCTCTCAAAATGTGATAAATTTTTACTCGGTCTAATAGAGATGCATCATAAAGTTGAGTTCCCTGCTTCGCATATTCCAATATCACGGGATTTAGAAGCGACCCAGAATAGATCACAACGTCAGCTTGTTCCAATATTTTTTTGGCCTTTACTGTAATAAGCTCCGGATCACCAGGACCAGAACCCACAAAATATACTGTCTTATTTTCTATCAATTTTCTTCTTTGCTACCATTATTGAGAAATATTTATCTGTTGGTCCTTTTGTTGTGTGTAAATCAGCTAATTTACTCATTTTCATTATTTGTCCCTCGATCGCTACATCTTGTGCAATTGCAATCATCGAATCTTCTGCAAAGCCTGCATCAGAAAGTGTATCAATTACATTGTCAAAGTATCTGCCATCTTTAAGGAAGACGACCGTATCGCAGGCGTTTGAAGTTCGTTTAACTCTATCCAGATCATAACAAGCCGGGACAACCGCAAGGGTTTCGTCTCCCTCTACAAGGCTTATTTTTGCCTCGGCAGCGAACGCAAACATTGATGCTATGCCCGGCACAATATCGATTTCAATGTCTGTATGGTTTTTCCTCAATTCTTTATGAATATATATCCAGGTGCTATATAGTGAAGGGTCTCCGACTGTCAGATATACAACCTTCTTCCCTGATCTGACTGCACCTGCAATTTGCTGAGCATTTTCTTTCCAATAATCCTTTAATACTTCTTTATCTTTGAGCATAGGAAAAGTAAGACTGATGGTTTTGGTAGACTTACCCACGTATTTTTTTACGACAGCAAGTGCTATGCTAGGCTTTCCTTCCTTTGCAGTGGGTGCAAAAATTGTCTCTGCATTTTTAATTAGATTCACAGCTTTTATTGTAAGTAATTCGGGGTCGCCTGGTCCGCATCCCACGCATGACAGCCTCATTCTCTATCTTGTAAAATTTAGAGTTATTTAAATAGATAAGTAACCGGACTTTACAATTTCGCCAGAACAACATGATATTCTAGGATACATTTTCAACCTATCTGTTATTCAACAGTTCTATTTTAAGAGGCCTGTCGCTGATTGTCTTGTGAGTACTTTTTGAAGAGAATGCTAATAGTATGATATATATGATTTATAAGACCATGGATTCAAGTCTTTTTATTGTTATGTCTAGATAGAGGTTGTCAATGTCAAATCCAACAAAAGATTTGTTCATTTTCATAGAGGCTATTGCCGAGGATCCAATACCTACAAAGGGGTCTACAACGAGTTTCGCATTTGCATTCCCGTGTAGTTTGATACACATTTCAGGCAGTTTTGTCGGAAATGACGAGGGGTGCGGTCTGTCATCAAATTTGCGTATTGTTTGATAAGGAATAAACCATGTGTTTCCTCTATCGCGTGTGTCACTTTTTGCTGATTTCCATCTTCCGATATTTGTCTTATCCTGATATGGCACCCCTATCGCTAATTTATCTATCTTTGTATCACCATTATTAGTAAAATGAAAGATATACTCGTGGCAATTGCTTAGGAATTTTTTGCTAACAATCGGTTTAAAGTGTCCGACTGCAATGTCGCCAATGATGTTTGGATATTCTCCTATATCTTTTTTGCTGATGGCGATCGATTTTATCCAGTGAATTATATTTTGTAGTTTGAACTCTCTTTGTAGACACAATGCCACCTCGAATGGAAGCGATGGTATTGTTGGCTTGTTTCCTATATTGAGAAAGAAGGAACCATTAGGTTTCAAAATATATTTGATGGCAGCGCCAACGTCTTGTATCCATCTAAGGTATTTTTCTGTTGATAGATTATCGTCGTACTTATTATAATCAATCCCAATGTTATACGGCGGTGAAGTGACAACTACGTCGACCGATTCTTTCTTAAGAATTTGATTCATACCGGATATACAATCTGCCAGATAAAGAGAAATTTTGTTTACTTTCTTATATGGCTTGATTCTCGTCCTCAAGGCTTCGTCGCCGAAATTATTATTACGGGGTTTCTTGCCAGCATCATTGTTCCCGTGGTAACCTTCCTTGCCTTTGCGATTGTTACTTGCGTAATATCCACTTCATCTAGCCTTATCTCGTTGATAGTAGTTATGGCCTTGTACACCGTCTCAACTAAAATAGTATCAATAACGAGTCTACCACCTTTGTTTAATTTGGCTATACTTAACTGAATAATCTGTTCAATATTTCCCCAAGTACCGCCGATTACTATCGCGTCAACCTGCGGAAGCAATGGCAAAATATCCTGTGCTTTGGATAGGATTACTTCAGCATCCACGCCAAATTTTAACAGATTTTTTCTAGTCAGCTCAATTGCTTTTTCATCAAAATCAATAGCATATATTTTGCTCTTATTGGTCTGCAAACAGAGTTCAACGGTGATGCTGCCACTTCCGCAGCCAATGTCTATCGCAGAAGAATGCTCTTTTAATCGTAACTTACTTACTACTAGGGCTCTTACATCCTCCTTTGTAATCGGAACCTGTTCTGTTCTTTCAAACAGTGAATCAGGTACCCCCGGAGTTTTGTAATCCCAAAGCAACGTATGTCTCTATTCTAAATGACCTACTATTTTAACCTGCGATTTTCTGATGCAGCCCTGTATAGACAATTATCATAAACATCAGCAGCATAAAAATAAAAGGAAATATACCATTTGTTACTAATTTTTTTCTCATAGAATGTGGAATATTCTTAGCAATACTCTTTGCAACCCCGTATGATAGAATATAGAATATTATGCCGATAAAAATTATTGTTGTGCCAGCAACATTCTGGTCGGTACCTGGTGCTATTACAATACCAGTGATTACACCAGCAATTAATCCCACAATTGCTCTCATATAAAAAACTCGATCTAGAGGTTCCAAAGGTTACTTGTGTCATTAAAAGCACTTGGTTTAATTTCTTACGGTTTAATCTTACAATAGCGATCTTGATTATCTCAGTTTTTGGTTAATATTTGCGATCAGTTTCTAGCTAGTTATGGAGTTGTCTGGCATAGAGTTACGTTATCTTGTGAACGAGATCAGAAATAAGGTAATCAAAGGGTATTATGTGAGTAATATCACAGGAATTAGTAAGGATTCTTTCCTTTTCAAGTTGCATCATTCAACTGAGCCTGACACAATACTAATGGTTTCGGCCAAAGGAATTTGGATAACAAAACTTAAGTTCAAACAAATAGAAGAGAATATGCTCATCAGTCCTCTCAAAACTGAGCTTGAAAGAGCAAAGATTGATTCTATTGAGCAGATTAATAGCGAGCGGATCATCACCATCAAATTCAAGCAATTGGATGGCAAAACACGGATAATGATCGCAGAATTTTTTGGCCAAGGGAATATAATATTATGTGATGAGAGTATGCAAATTCTTGCTATCCTTAACCCTATCGAAGTAAGACACAGGACATTGAAAGTTGGTTTTCGTTATGCTTACCCTCCTGTTCGGGGAATTGATGTATTTGCCTTATCTGTTGATCAACTTCGAACAATGAGAAGTGCAGCAGAAGGGGATCTCGACATTTTAAGATGGATTGGAAGAAATATTTCTCTTCCTAAAAAGTTTGTAGAAGAGATAGTAAGAAGGGCTGCGATATCAATCAAGAAAGTGACGCAACTTTCAGATGAGGACTTGGATAAAATATATGACTCGATAAGGAAGTTAGTTTCCGATGTCAGCACTGGGAAAAATCATGAACCTATAATTATTATAGGAACAGACGGAAAGCCGCAAGATGCACTCCCTATTTTAACAGATGAGGCCACCAAATTACCGGTCAAGAAAGTAAACTCTTACATGGATGCAGTAGATGAAGCGCTCACCCGTGACATTTTGGATCTTGGCCGTAATTTGCGAACTATTGAAATGGGAAAACAAATAGCAATCCTAGAACATGATTTAGAAGAACAAAACAAGGCTAAGGAGAAGGTTATATCGAAATCCCTTGTAATTAGAACTGTTGCCAATCAGTTAATGACACTATCATACGGAGGTGTAAATAGCTTTGATGATGATTCAGTTAAGCAATTACTCACTATAAATTCTGCTGCCATTATCAATGAAAAAGGGACGAATTTCTTAGAAGTTGTTAATGAACGTATTTTGATCGGAAATAACAATTTGCCTAAGGTAGCATCTTTGTTATTCTCTAGGGCAAAGGAAATGGAAAGAGGAAGTGCATCGATAGAAGAAGCCAAAGCAATGCTACTTACTCAAATAGATAAGCTCCGGAATCGAAAAGAGTTAATTCATAGTAAGATTGTGATAAATCAACACGTCAGTAAAGAATGGTACGAACGGTATCGTTGGTTTATAACAAGTGATGGATTGCTAGCTGTCGGTGGCAGGGACTCTTCATCCAACTCCGCTCTTGTTCGTAAGCATTTAACTGAACAGGATATTGTATTTCATGCAGAAATTTATGGCTCGCCTTTCTTTATTATTAAAAATCCAGGTAGCATGAGCGAAATAGAGAAAAGCCTACACCAAGTTGCGCAAGCAACTGTCTCCTTTAGTAGAGGATGGAAGGACGGATTATCTAGTGCAGATGCGTATTGGGTCAGGGCAGAGCAAATAAAGAAGGGCGCTCCAACAGGACAATTTCTTCCTAAAGGCTCGTTTGTAATTGAAGGCAAGCGTAATTATATAAAGGGTATTGAAATAAGACTAGCACTTGGCCTTCTACAGAAGAATGACAACGGATATACTATTTTCTGTGGACCAGCCGATGCCATAAGGAAAAGGTCCTTAATCTATTCGATTTTGTTACCCAGCGGTTCTGACCCAATGAATCTTGCTAAAAAAATCAAAAGTGAATTTGTTAGATTAGCAGGGGATAATAAGGAATTGGCGAATTTTATCAAATCAATGAGCGTGGAAGAGTTTGTCAGAACACTTCCGTATGGACAGTCAAAGGTTTCTTTTACTGAACGGGGAGAAGGAAAAAGAGCAGCAGAACACACGGAAGGTTTAGCTGCATCGACCGAGCAAAGTAATTAAAGGTATAATTTGGATCTGGTATTGTGGTAAAAAAGCAAGTCAGACAACACGGAGATGCTAACATGACGACTAGAGTTCTCGTTAGAGATATTATGAATAGCCCGGTTATCTCGGCTTTGCCTCAGAATACTATCAAAGATATTGCTACAACAATGAAAGAAGAAAGGATTGGGAGCATTGTAATTATGGAAAATGAAAAGGCGGCAGGAATTGTCACTGACTGGGATATAGTTTCAAACGCTGTTATTAAAGATGTCAGACCAAGCATGGTTAAAGCTTCGGACATTATGCAACCATTGCATACTATAGAAGGGGAAGAAGGAGTCACCGAGGCTGCGCGAGTCCTAAGACAACACAACATCAAACGCCTTGGTGTAGTTTATAAAAACAGACTTGTTGGCATCATCTCTGCTTCAGATGTTATTGCAGTTACCCCAGATCTTGTTGACGTAATCTCTGAGAAGGCAGCACTCAAGAGAGGGGAAATAGGACGATCGGCTGGCAACATTTCAGGGTATTGCGATGAATGTGGTGAATGGTCTGACCTACTGCAATTCAACGAGGGAACCTTTATGTGTGAAGAGTGTAGGGGCGAGTCAGTTAGTTAATTCAAAACCCAGATTTTTAGCGGATGCAATGCTCGGAAGCATTGCTCGCAAATTACGTATTTTCGGGTTTGACACTCTATACCTTAAACATATCGATGATGAAGATGTATTAAAAATTGGGACCACGCAGAACAGGATTATTTTAACTTGCGATAAGGAACTATTCAAACGAATCGTAAAAGTAGGAGCACGCGGAACTTTGCTTCAAAGTTCAAGCGAGTCTGAAAATTTAGTAAATACCTTATGTAAGTACGGCATCTACTCCCTAAGTTTCGAAAGCGTGAATTCACGATGCTCTGATTGCAACGGATTACTGTCTAGACAAAAGCCCGATGACATCAACAAATATGCGCATCCCGAGATCACAATATGGTACAAAGAGTTTTTTCAATGTGAAAACTGTTATAAAATATATTGGGAAGGCAGTCATGTTACACGCATTCGATCTTTAGGAAGGAATTTAGATAGTAAGATCAAGGCAAAATTAGCGGAAATGTAAATCCCCTCTGATCTTTTAGGTTCTTGCCTAAGACTCACCTATAGCAAAAGGTTAAAATCACGTAACACAGCGACCACATAATATAAT
>JBEVTH010000080.1:0-10278 GCA_041156085.1 Candidatus Nitrososphaera maunauluensis | reverse complement strand
TACAATAAGATTTTGTTACTATTTGGATTTATTATTATCTGATATGTATCATATCTATTATTCTAGTGTCTAAGTATGATTTCGTAGAACATTACATTGAATTAAAGCCTAGTAATAATTTCCTCAATCCTAATATATCGATAGAATCTCAATATCATTGTATATGAACCACACAACTGTAGCTATAATAATCATTATAGCGGTAACTGCATTGTTAATCACTGCATCATCTGTAAGTCAATCTGATGCCTTTGCGAAAAAAAAGAGCCATCGCTATTCTCATCACAAATCACAATATGCTCGTTTCTTTCAAGCTGCTAACTCTGGAATAAGACAGAGGAATGATCAAAGTTCAGTCTGTATTTCAGGGTTTGAAATAGGAGGATCTTGCAATAACATAGGTGCAAACGCAAATACTGGGAATACTGTAGGAGCAAATGTGGGGGGTAATGGTGGTAGTAGCGGAAATAGTCATGGTCATGGTCATGGTCACGGTTCACAGCGTGCAAGATCAAATATTGATCAAAGCAACGATCAAACTGCGGTATGTATTTCAGGAACCGCGATAGGAGGTTCTTGCAACAATATAGCTGCAAATGCAAACACCGGAAATACAGTAGGTGCAGATGTTGGAAATGGTGGCGGAGGTCATAGCTCACAGGGTGTGAACTCGGGCATAAACCAACATAACAAACAAACCTCGGTATGTATCTCACCTGGTAGCGTTTCACTCTCATGCACTAATGCAGCTGCAAACATCAATACGGGTAATCCAGTAGGCGCAAACGTATTTCCATGAGTAAGCGAATCCGAAACTGAACCTTTTTTCTTATCTTTTGCCATACTTTTTGATCGTGTTTGTTTTAAATGTTTGTGACTTAGCTCCATCTATTTAGGATTTTATCTAATTAGAAAGATAAATGCAAAATATAACAAATGAAGAAGAAGATGATGATGATGATTGCATTGGATTGAGCAAAGAATAATAATTACCAAAAGATATGACTCTTCTATTTTCCGTCAATTTTATTGTGCTGAATTCCTTTCGGGGAATACCATTTGACTCTTTTTAGTTCCATTCTTGTCCCTCTTTTTGTCCGTATGTAAGGCTGAATCATCACATTCCTTTATTATGATTTAACCACCAATCTCGAATGTTTAATATTCTCTTGTACTCTTTATGTGAGCAACTGAAAGCCAGATTCTGTACTCTGAAAAAAGGTTAGCGACCTTTATCTATTAAATATGCGGGTGCATTGTCACTATATATTTCCCAAATATAGGCATTAAGTCAGAATTAGCAAGTTTTCAGGGTATAAGAAAATGCTAGAATAGGGATGATATTTGTTAGACAATTTATATTTAATTAAATAAAATTAGAAAAATAGTAGAATTATAAATTTCAAAAAATGAGTACTAATTTACATAAGACAATCGCCTTAATTGCAATCGTGGCTCTCGCTGGCATGCTAATCGCAGCAACAGACCTAAGCTCAACACAAGCATTTGCACATCATAGTCAAAGTGCACATTCAGCAATCGTCCAGAAAAGTAGCCAAAAATCAACAGTTATCTCTGGTAAAGAAACTGAGAATTTAGGCAACAATGCAGCATTGAATTTCAACGAAGGTAATTCACTAGCTTTCAACATAAAGTAAAAGGATCGACAAATTATTGTAGCTGCATTTTGCAGCGCCAACTGATTTTTTCTTCTTTTTATCGCTTTATAAATCACTTTATAAAGCAATTCTTTCTTGTTATTATAAAAATGTAGGATAAAATTACAGTAGATATATGAACAACGAAAAAAGAGTAATAATTTACACAAGTCTAATATACTAAAAATAATCAATAGGCTATGGGAATAATGAAAAATACTACTACAATGAGTATAATCGCAGTCATAGCTCTAGCTGGGCTGTTAATTGCAGCGTCAGCTTTAGGACCTGCAACAGATGCGTTCGCAAAAAAACACAAGAAACATCATAGCGATAAACATCATAGCGGTTCTAGTCAAAGTGCGAGCTCCGAGATAAACCAAAGTAATAGTCAAAGATCTGTATGTGTATCTGGCGGCAGCACTTCCGGCTCATGTAACAACTCAGCGGCAAACGTGAACACGGGTAACGCAGTATCAGCAAATGTAGGTAATGGTGGAAGTGGAGACGGTGGTAGTCAGCATGCAGGTTCCGAGATAAACCAAAGAAACGACCAAAGTTCAGTAGTTATCTCTGGGGGTAACACTATTGACTCAGGTAACAACGCAGCGGTAAACTTCAACTCTGGTAACGCAGTATCTGCAAACGTAAGATAGAAGAGTCCAAAAATTACACGAAAGACAGAATCATACATATCTTCCTTTTTCCTTTTTCTTTACATTGTTTTGATTAGATAGTTTTTACTATTCATTATGCTAATGTCTTTTACGTAAAAAAATAGATGATAAAATTATAGTAGATATAACATCAAAGAGAAAATAGTACTTATATTCATAAGTTAAATATACTAAAAATAATGTCTAGTTTACGAGAATAATGAACAATACTAGTACAATCGCCTTGATTGCGGTCGTAGCTATTGCTGGACTACTAATTGCAGCAACAGCTCTCGGACCAACACAGGCCTTCGCACACAAACATCACAAGCACCACCATCATAGCAACTCTAGCCAGCATGCGAGCTCTGAGATAAACCAAAGTAACAAGCAGAGCGGAGTATGTATATCTGGAGGTACTACTACAGGCTCATGCAACAATGCAGCGGCTAATGTCAACACCGGTAACGCAGTGTCTGCTAATGTAGGATAGAAAAGAACCACACAACAGAATAATCAAGTAGTTGTTATGACATCAGCAACACGATTATTTTTTCTTTTTTTTAGATTCTAAAAACCTGACTTCATTTTGAACTAATTTTAAGTTTTTCGGTAATATTCATTTAATCCTATATGATGTAATAATTAAAATCAAAGTAATAATCATCTAATAAACAACGAAATGAAATTTAATAGGTACCAAATAATAGAGATTACTACTAGTTAATCAATCAAGATAAAATAGGCACAATACATATAGTCTTTTTTTACAGTACATAGTCAAGGAACTGTAAAGTATCATGAATAAAAAAACACAAATTAGTAAATTTAACAAAAAGTCTAAACTAGCAATAATTATCGGATCAACAATGCTTGTTGCCGTGCTCGTCTCACCCATGTTCAACAATGGGAATCTCGGTATCGAAGCAATATCTCAAATCCACAAACAAACAACATTGGTATCATCAAATAAAGATTCCAGCAGCAGTACTAGCAGTAGTAGTACTGATAGTAACGGTAATAGTGCGTCTTTTACTTCTAATACTGGTGATACAATAGCTGCTACTGGTACTGGCGATGGTAGCTCCAGTGGTAGTAGTAATAGTGGTGGTAGTAGTACTGCAAATAGTTTAGGTAATGACATTAGGGGAATGGTTGGCAATCTTCTTCAAAAGGACCTTGGTAATACAATCCAAAAGAGCGTGCATAGCACGGTAGCTGCCTCCACAGATATTAATAAAATGTATTCTGGCAAAATAGCAAGCTCTCAAATTAATTTACAAACTGGGAATGTGGAGAGAGTCCTTTTTGGTGATTGGTCACTTGATGCAAAAACAGCCAAAGAGCCAAAGTTCACAGCAAAATTTTCTATTCGCAGCAGCGTTGAAGGCAGCAAGGATCCTGCAACAGCATCCACAGCTAGCACAAAGCTAATGGCAATAGGTAGCTACACCTTAACTAATCTTAAGGTAAATTCGATTCAAAAGACAAATGATGATACAACACTAAGGGGAACAGTTGACGTCTCAAAACATGGTGCTAGTTCAACATCATGGGTTGGGGTTCCAGTTACCACATCAATAACAAATCACAATACAGTCTTTACCATAACCTTTGACAGGGGCTCACCTGTTAGCAAAGTATTCCAAAATATACCTATTACGGGCATGGTGACTTCCAGCTCTTGAGGTATAATGTGGGAATAGACAAATACATAAAATATACTCAATTCAGACAAGTACGGTACATACACACGTCTGAAAAGGTTGAAAAGAAGGATCCTCCTTTCTCTTACTTTTTGCTATTTGAATAACGTTTATAATTGTAGTAATCCTATATCAAACCCAGAGAAATTCTCATTTTATTTCTGGCATTAATATATACGCTCAAGATTTTAAACAAACGGTCCTGACTTGCAACGTCAGAGTCAGTTGTTATTGCTCATAGTCATGTGCTATTTTTTAGCATAAGTGCTGAGAACCATTGTAATAACCGTAGAATGATAACTAAAACGTTCATGAATGCTAATTCAATCAAATATCTATATGATAGAAATGATCATAATTATCAGCCGCCAGATAATTCTCATCAACAAACACGTTATCGCTCTTTCACGAACACGGATAGGAATAGTAGGTATTGCGGTCGCAGAATCGTTTTAGAATATCATTACTGTTTCCTCGTATATGAGTGAAACTACAGGTGAACATTTGTCAACAACAAGTGATATCCTAAAGGTCGTTTCTGATAACAGAACTTTAGCAATTTTAAAGATTATTGCACGAAAACAAGAAGAAGGAGATGCTACTCATATTGGATCTACAAAGAAATTAAAACTCACGCGAACAGATTATTTGAGGATATCTAAACTGATAGATGTACATTTGGTAATAAGAAAAAATAGAAGGTATTTTCTAACCACCTTCGGAAAAGCAGTGTATGATGCTCAAAATATTGTAGAAGCTGCACTCAAAGATCACTGGAAACTCAGGGCAGTGGATTCGGTTGAAATGTATTTAGCCACAGATAAAATCTCAAGAAAAGACGTAGGCAAAATCATTAACTCCCTGATCGACAACCGAACAATTAAAGAAATCCTTCTTACAAAAAGCTTTTCTGGTTTGCGCTAAAAAATAGTATGCGATAAGGCAGAAATTCTTATTATCATATTAATTTTGGAAGAAATAACCCTAATGCAACTGGATTGAATTATCATGTTTTTGCTGCTGCTATAGTTGATCATAACTTGAATCATGGATATGGAAAACGTACAAAAGACACCGGAATTGTCAGATTTGTGGGATATCTTCCAACTAACTTAAGTATAAAATCAGGATACATTTTTTGGTATTCCATAAAAGTCCCATTCTGATAACCATCTCATATAGTCTATTCCAGAGAATGTTAATACCCTTGTTAAAGGAACCAAAGAATATAGCATATTATTGTTAATTTACCAATATGAGTTCAAAAGAAAAGGTCGTGTCCAAAGATGAATTGAAACGAAAACTTACTCCAGCGTAATATGAAATGTGTATAAACAGAGGTACAGAAAGAGCATTCTGATGAAAATATCATGTTGTCAAAAGACTGGTATGTACAAAAGCGTTTGTTGTGGAAGTGATTTGTTTGAGTCAGATAGAAAGTTTGATTCTGGTATAGGTTGGCCTAGTTTTTGGGCGCCAATAAATGATGAAAATATAAAAGAGGAAACAGACAATAGTTTATTCATGAGATGTACAGAAGTGATGTGGAATAGATGTAGCGCTCATTTAGGACACGTTTTTGATGATGGACCAGCTCCTCCTGGTTTACGATACTGTATTAATTCGGAATCTCTTAATCATGTAAGAAAGTAGCAGTAGGAATCATACAATTGTTGCATGATGTAGTAATCTGGAGTTGGGCCGTTGGATTTGCAACAGCTACAGTATTAGCAATTGGTATTTCATCCTATCAAAACTATAAAAAGTATGTAGAACAAATATGTATTCATGATGCTTCACGCAACAAATACTCAGGTGATGACGAAATTAAAAAATGGAAGCGCAGAGTGTTCAGGGCTTAATAATTAAACTAGATCGTATATTTATTATTCTGCTTTACGGGAATGAGGTATCATAGAATCAATCTGCTAAAACAATTGATCTCCTAAGAATAATATGCTCCAAGGCTCCAGTATTATTGTTTTATAGATTCGAGTCCTCACACATTAGTGGAAGGATTAAGTCAAATTCGTGTTGAATTACTACTGCTTTACCTATGGTCTTGCTTTTCCGCGATAAAGCAGTTCTTGTATAGCTGCTATGATAATACTTTTGATTAGCAGTCATCATACGACGCGATCTGAACCAAGAGGTTATGTAGTAAGCTATCCATTCTTTTATAAGGATTCTATAATTTACTAGAACCCTTAGTGTTAGTGCTAGCAAGGTTATCTATTGAATGAAAAAAAATCCTATTGCAAATATAATATAAACCACAATCAACATTACTCCTTCAAACCAATTGCTCTTTCCATCATGTGCTATCAAATTCAATATTATTGCTGCAAGGAAGACAGCAGCTAGCTCAAAAATTGTAAATACCAATGAAAAAGGTCTGCCTATTATGATTCCAACTATTACAAGAACTGGAACTACGAAAAGCGCAACTTGTGTGCCAGAGCCGGCTGCAATTCCTATGGATAAATCAAGTTTACCTTTCCTCGCCAGAATAATTGCACTGCTATGTTCTGCAACATTTCCTACTATACCTACTACGATAGCACCTATGAATAACTCACTAAACCCAAATTTTTTTATTGCTGATTCTACTGAATGAACTAATACTTCGCTGATTATAATTACGACAACCATACTAAAGACTAACAACATAAAAGATTTTTTCTTAGTCCACATCTGATATTGTTTCTTTTCTTCATCCTCATTTTTAGAGGGTTCAAATAAATGTCTGTGAGTGACGAATGTGAATATGATTCCAAATATGTATACGGCTAATAATAGGAACGCAAGAACTTCGCTAAGGATTTGTATCTTAGCATGGTCTACAACATTACTTGATAAAATAGTTGGTACGGCCAATCCTATTATAGCTAAAAATAACATTGAGGATTGAAATCCAGTATTTTCCTTATTGAAGAATTGTTCTTTGTTTTTGAAACCACCTGCAACAAGACTTAATCCAAAAACTAGAAGTATGTTTCCAAGGATAGAACCAGTAATAGAGGCTTTAACTAAATCAATTAACCCTGCTGAAATAGCTACGACTCCTATTATAATTTCAGCAGCATTTCCAAAAGTTACATTGAGTAATGAGCCGAGAGTCGTACCATAATGTTCTGCCAGGTGTTCTGTCGAATCGCCGATTAACCTTGCGAATGGAATGAGTGCAAAGGCTGCAAAAAGAAATATTATAAAACTGTCAGCATGCATTAACTCTAGTGCCAAAGCAGCAGGAGCAAAGAACACGGGTAGATATAGTGCAGATGATTTTATCAGCCGAAATATATTAGACAATGACGATCTTTAGAAAATCCCCATCATATCGTATCAATTATCAAACGTGACAAACATAACGGATATAAATTTATAGAAGCAAAAAGATAATATAGAATCCAATTGTAAAAAATAACCATCATATTAGAGTTAGCCTCGAGTATTAGAGTTTACCTCCTCATAATCATGAAGATAGGAGTTATTACTTGGTGCTGATTGTAAAATAGAAAACATGAACGCCCTTGTTTTTGCTTCAGATGCACATGTGAATATTATAAGTGACATTAGTATGTCTTGACTGGAAAATACAAACAATTCGTGCTTATAGGTAAGACGCACAGTTATCAAGGGAATTTATAAGAAGCCATACGTTAAGATAAATATTCATGACAAACAACTTGGAAGAAGATATTCAAGGAGCAATAGAAAATTTGCTACGAAACAACCCATCTAAATCTTATTCAAAAGAAGAAATAATAAATTTGATATCCTCTGATAAGTATAGCCAGGAAAGAATAGAAAAAATATTGGGTGAAATGGAGGTTTGGAGCTCCATGAAAGATATGCAATCATCAGTATATTCATCTTGTAAGGACGGTAGTGTTTATTTCCAATGGGGACAGACTCCATGAATATATGGTTGGTAGTAGCATAGAACCCATCTTATTGCCTGTATCTCGATGATTTTGGCAAATCAGAAGATAGTTCTTATTCTAGCCTTCTAACTTTTTTTAAGAGATACATGGTAATTGACTGATAAACTTTCAGACGAATGTTAACACCTAGATTATGTTCTGATAACCGACGCTAAGTTAACAGAACTCTGTATCCTTGAAAGTGTTCTACTTAAGCAGTTGAGATAATTTAAATTCAATAAACGCTTCCCATATTTTGCTAATCTTTGGACTATTTTGGTGTGCACGTTTTGTTCTTGAAATATATTTTCCATTTCTTGGTATATGATATTTGACAAAATGATAAAACCATTGGGAAGAAGAATAACTCTTGACATTCAAAAATCTCATTGAAGAAGCAGCTGCAATAACTCCAACCATATCAAAACTCAAAACAGGATAAACTCTCATAGCATGACACGTGATCTACTCAATGGAAATTTTTGAGAGATCTATTTTTGGTTGTGGATATTTTGGGTTCATATCTTGTAATGTTTTGACGACAATTTGAGCCACCACCCAATTTCTGAACCACTTAAAATTGGCTGGGATAATATACCACGGTGCATACTTGGTACTACACACACTCAAAACTTTTTCATATGATTCCATATAATTATGCCAATACTTCCTGACCTGAACGTCACTTTCTGACATCTTCCAACGCTTTCTTGGATCCTGTAATCTCTCTATTATTCTTCTTTTCTGTTCATCTTTACTAATATGCAAAAATAATTTTAGTATCCTCACATGGTTCTCAAATAAGTATCTCTCAAAATCATTGATTTGTTTATATCTTAAAATCAACTCCTTCATAGGAATTAAATTATGAACACGAACTTCAATGACATCTTCGTAATGAGAACGATTAAAAACGGCTATTTGACCTTTTTGAGGAATCACTATATGAACACGCCAAAGATAGTCATGCAAAAGCTCTTCTGTAGTTGGAACCTTGAATGATTTTGCATAGCAACTAAGTGGATTCAGTGCTCCCATTACATGCCGAATTGTTCCATCCTTTCCCGAAGCATCAACGCCTTGAAGTATAATAACAAGAGATTGGTTATTATTTGCAAATAGCTTGTACTGTAATTCAGACATTTGATTAGATAAACTATCGAAATGTCTCTCCACATCTTCTTTCTTTTTGTTTGCAACACAATTAGCATCCAAGTCATCTAACTTCAACTTTTTAGCACTAGTTCCTGGCTTCACAAGAAATTTCTTGGTCACGTTCATCGATAATTTTAGGTATGATTCCTTTAAGATTTAAGTTAATTAACAGAAATAAAAATCAATGCAAAATATCTGTAGGTAGCATAGTTAGTAAAGAATATCTTCTCTTTTTGTGGAATTTTGTATTGGTTTATTGATGTTGCGCACTGAGCCGGTTTATTAGTAGAAGTCATTTCCGTTAATAGAGACCAATATGTCGAACTTATGAATATATTTATCTATAACTTGATAAGTAGCAGTAATTAGTTGGGTGATCTCAACATAAAGGTGAATGGATTTAACGTTAGGTATAAGGAATACGGGGAAAAAGAAGCATTCAGACATCTTTTGTTTCTACATGGTCTTGGTTCATCATCAGACAGATGGATAGATATTCCTGAGGCATTATCAAGATATTATCATACGGTAGCTGTCGATCTAATAGGTTTTGGTGGTAGTGAAGTTCCGAACATAAATTATACGATTAATAAATTCAGGGAATTCGTTTTAGACTTTATGTGTGCAATTGGAATCAATGATGGCATGACAACTATAATTGGTCACTCTCTAGGAGGCTATATCGCAGCAGAAATAGCCATACAGAACAGAAAAATGATAGAAAAGTTGGTGCTAATAGATTCCTCTGGACTGCTAGAAAAACCTACTCCATTACTAGAACAGTACCTTGATGCTGCAATGAGCGCGTCACCTGAAAAAGTGAAAAAGGTATTTGAGCAATTAGCAGCTCAAAATTGGAGAGTCTTTCCCATACTTGTAGATGTTTTTATAAAGAAGATTAATATGCCCGGGGCAAAAGTTGCCTTCGAATCTGCATTTCGCAATAGTACTACAACACAAATTGGATTAGATAGGTTGAAAAAAATTGATGATTTGCCGACCTTAATTATTTGGGGCAAGAACGACATATTGATACCACTTGAACATTCAAATATATTTAAGGAAACAATCACAAATTGTTCTCTTGAGATAGTAGAAGATGCGGGACATGCACCGTTTGCCGAGAAACCAGCCATTGTTTGTGAAGTATTGCGTGAATTCTTGAGCTATTCGTAAT